>NZ_JBNCAB010000006.1:0-172933 GCF_049805555.1 Burkholderia sp. DN3021
CCGCGCGCGCTGCGGCGCGCCGGCCGTGCGGCCGCACCCGGCAGCGTCAGCACGCCACGCTGCGGATCGAGCCGTTCGCGCCAGAACGCGAGCTGGCGGTCGCGTTCGCCGGCGTCGAGCCAGCGGCGCTGCCACAGCGCGTAGTCGGCGTACTGGATCGGCAGCGGTGCGAGCGCCACCGGCTGGTCGGACGCATACGCGCGGTAGAACGCCGCGAGCTCTTCCAGCATCACGCCCGACGACCAGCCGTCCGACACGATGTGGTGCACGGTCAGCGCGAGCCAGTGATGCGTCGCGTCGAAGCGGACCAGGTGCGCGCGCACGAGCGGCGCCGCACCGAGATCGAACGGCTCGGCTTCGTCGGCCGTCGCGACGGCCTCCGCGCGCGCGGTGCGCTGTGCGTTCGGCAACGCTTCGAGATCGGTTTCGCGCCACGGGCAGCGCAGCGGCGCGTGGATCGTTTGCGCAACACCGTCCTGCGCTTCGTCGAAGGTCGTGCGCAGCGCTTCATGGCGCGCGATCAGCGCGTCGCAGGCAAGACGCAGCGCATGCGTGTCGAGCGGACCCGTCAGCGCCAGGCGCTCGGTGATGTGATACGCGTCGGGCGCATCGATCAGCCGCGCGTGCAGCCACAGCCGCGTCTGCGCGAACGACGCCGGCACGCGATCGCTGCGCGGCGTGCGCGGCGGGATCGGCAGCACGCGGAAGTCGATGCCGGCCGCGCCGAGCTTGTCGATGAAGACCGCGCGCTGCGCGTCGGGCAGCTGCGCGAAACGCGTCGCGAGCGCGAGCCAGTCGGGTTGAACCTTCGTCATCCGTCGTCCTTATTGGGTTTCCAGTTCGCCGAGCAGCGCGTCGATCGCGCTCGCCGCATCGGTCGCGCCGCGCGCCGCGCAGGCCGCGTCGATCGCTTGCGCGCAGCGCGCGAGCGTGCGCGTGTCGAACAGCGTGCGCAGCGGCAGCGCGAGCCCCCAGTGCAGGTTCGCCTGTGCGTGGGCTTGCGTCGCGAGCAGCGAATGGCCGCCGAGCAGGAAGAAATCGCCGTCGCGGCCGATCGCGTCGACATGCAGCACGCGTTGCCAGATATCCGCGAGCGCGCGTTCGGTGTCGGTCGCGAGTTCGACGGCTTCGGCCGCTTCGCGCACCGGCGCGGGCAACGCGTGGCGGTCGCACTTGCCGTTCGGCGTGACGGGCAATGCGTCGAGCTCGATCAGTTGCGACGGCACCATGTAGGCCGGCAGTTGCGCGCGCAACGTGTCGAGCAGCGCCGCACGGTCGAGCGGGCCCGCGTCACCGCGCGCGACATAGCCGACCAGTTGCTCGTCGCGCACGATCACGACCGCGTCGTTCACGCCGGGCGCCGCGCGCAGCAGCGCCTCGATCTCGCCTGGCTCGATCCGCTGGCCGCGCAGCTTCACCTGCGTGTCGACGCGGCCGAGGTAGTCGAGCGCACCGTCGGCGCGCCGGCGTGCGAGGTCGCCGGTGCGGTACATGCGGGCGCCCGGCACGAACGGATCGGGCACGAAGCGCTCGGCGGTCAGCGCCGGACGGCCGAGATAGCCGCGCGCCAGGCCCGCGCCCGCGAGATACAGTTCGCCGGTCGCGCCGGCCGGCACCGGCTGCCATGCGGCATCGAGCACGTGCAGTTGCAGGTTCGCGATCGGATGGCCGATCGGCACCGCGGCCGCATTCGCGTCGCCGGGGCCGCAAGTCCAGTGCGACACGTCGATCGCGGCCTCGGTCGGCCCGTACAGGTTCACGAGCGTCGCGTTCGGCAGCAGCCGTGCCATCTTCGCGACGAGTTCGGGCGCGAGTGCCTCGCCGCTCGCGACGATCAGGCGCACGCTGTCGCATTGCGCGGCGGCCGGGAAATCGTCGAGATACGCGGCGAACGCGGCGAGCATCGACGGCACGAAATGCAGCACCGTCACGCCGTGCGCATGGATCGCGGCCGCGAGACGCGCCGGATCGCGATGGTCGCCGGGCGCGGCGATCGCGAGCTTCGCGCCGATCGCCAGCGGCCACACGAATTCCCAGACCGACACGTCGAAGCCGAACGGTGTCTTGTGCAGCACGACGTCGTCGCGCGTCAGACGGTATGCATGCTGCATCCACGCAATCCGGTTCGCGAGCGCGCCGTGCGTGTTGCCGGCGCCCTTCGGCTTGCCGGTCGAGCCCGACGTGTAGATCAGGTATGCGAGTCGCGCGTCGTCGATGGCGATGCCCGCAGGTGCTTCTTCACCTTCCTCCGCTTCATCGGCAAGCAGGTCCGCAACCGTCAGCAACTGCGTCGCGGCACCGTCGCCAAGCGCGGCCTCGACCTGCTCGCGCAGATGGGCCTGCGTGATCGCGACGGCCGGCCGCGCGTCGCGCAGCAGGTAGGCGATGCGCTCGGCCGGATAGTCGGGATCGACCGGCAAGTAGGCGGCGCCGGCCTTCAGCACGCCGACGAGCGCCATCACCATGTCGAACGAGCGCTCGACGCACAGCGCGACCGGCGTGTCGGGCCGTACGCCGCGCCGGCGCAGCGCGGCTGCGATGCGCGACGTGCCGACGTCGAGTTCGCGATAGGTCGCGCGATGCACGCCGCCGTGAACGTCCGCGTATTCGAGCGCGATCGCGTCGGGCGTCGCTTGCGCCGCATCGGCGAATTGCAGGTGCAGCGGCTGCCGTTGCGACGCCGGCCATGACTGCGCGGTGTCCTGCGCCAGCGCCAGTGCGTCGCGGGTTGCGTCGTCCGCGATCGACAGCGCGCCGAGCAGCGCGTCCGGCGTGCAGGCCAGCGCATCGAGCGCGCACGCGAACGCATGGTGCCAGGTCCCGACCTGCCGCGCGTCGATGCGCGCGGTGTCGTAGCCGTAGTCGATCGTCAATTCGGTGCCGCTCTCGATCACGAGCGTCAGCGCGAAATCGGTCGCTTCGATGCTGCGCACGCCGCTCAGCGCAAGCGCGCGCGGATCGGCGTCGCGCGCCGTGTCGTCCACCGGGTAGTTCTCGAACACGACCAGCGTGTCGAACAGTGCGCCGCCCGCGCCGCGCGCCCAGCGCTGGATGTCGGCGAGCGGCGTGTGGGCATGCTCGGCGGCCGCCGCGTTCTCGCGCTGCAGCGTTTGCAGCCAGTCGGCCGCACGCTGCTGCGGCGCGGGTGCGGTGATCACCGGCAGCGTGTTGATGAAAAGACCAAGTACCGTGTCGATGTCCGCGAGCGCATCGGGGCGGCCCGCGACGGTCGCGCCGAACGCGACGGCCGGCTGGTGCGTCATCCGCTGCAGCGCGAGCGCCCACGCGCCCTGCACCAGCGTGTTGACCGTCAGCTTCAGTGCGCGCGCCGTCTGCGCGACGCGCGTCATCGCGTCCGCATCGATCGTTGCTCGCCATGTGACCATGTCGGCATCCGCGCGGTCGGCCGCGCGTTCCGCGATCAGCGTCGGCGCGTCGAGCCGCGCGAGGCGCTCGGTCCAGAAGCGTTCGTCGGCATCGCGGTCGCGCGTGCCGAGCCACGCGATGAAGTCGCGATAGCGCAGCGCCGGACGGCTCGCGAACGGCGACACGGCGTCCGGGTCGCGATAGTCGCGCAGCACGTCCGCGAGCAGGCGCGCGGTGCTCCAGCCGTCGAGCAGCACGTGGTGACGCGTCCACACGACGCACCATGCGTCGTCCGTCACGCGGATCAGCGTGAGCCGCATCAGCGGCGGCTCGCGCCAGTCGAAACCGCGTGCGCGGTCGGCCGCGAGCCATGCGTCGAAATCGGCGTCGAGCGTGTCGCCGCGCGTGCGCCAGTCGAGCTGCTCGACCGGCATCCGTGCGTGGCGATGCACGCATTGCAACGGCGCGGCTTCGTCGGGCATCACGCTCGTGCGCAGGATGTCGTGGCGCGCGACGGATGCGTCGAACGCATTAATGAGACGCTCGGCATCGAGCGCGGTCGCGGTCGCGACGAGCTGGTTCACGTAGCTTGCGTGGCCGGGCGCGAACAGCGCATGGAACAGGATGCCCTGCTGCATCGGCGACAGCGGATACACGTCGTCGATCGTGCGCCAGTCCAGCGGCGTGCGTTCGATCGCTGCCTGCGTGAGGCCGGCAGCCTGCGCGAGCGGGAAATCGCCCGGCGTCGCACCGCCGCCGCGATGCGCGACGCGCGACGCGCAGGCATCGACGAGTTCCCGCAGCGCGGCCGCGAAGCGTTCGGCGAACGCGTCGATCGTCGCGCGCTCGAACTGCGGCGCGCCATAGACCCAGCGCACTTTCAGCGTGCGTGCGCCGTCGCGGTCGGTATCGAGGTACGCGTGGATCGCGAGCGTATTGCCGAGCGGCCCTTGGCGGTCGCGCTCGACGCCGGTGCCGCCGAAGCGTGGCACGAGCGTCGCGTCGCGCGGCGCGTCGAACTGGCCGAGATAGTTGAACGTGACGCGCGGGCGCGGCACGGCGGCCAGCGCCGCGCGCGTCGCCGCATCGCCGTAATGCGCGAGCACGCCGAAGCCGAGCCCCTTGTGCGGCACCGCGCGCAGCGTGTCCTTGACCGCGCACAGCGTGTCGCGCGCGGTCGCCTCGACCGGCAGCGTCACCGGGTAGTGGCTCGTCAGCCAGCCGATCGTGCGGCTCGCATCCGCATCGTCGAACAGCGCCTCGCGACCGTGCCCTTCCAGTTCGACGCGGCACGATGCCGCGCCTCCGCGTGCGCCGGATAGCGCCAGCGCGAGCGCCGCGCCCAGCAGTTCGATCGTCTGCGTGCGATAGGCCGCATGCGCATCGGTCAGCACCGCGCGAGTCAATGCCGCGTCGATGGTCTGCACGACGACGGCTGCATCGGCATTCGTCGCCGCTGCGTCCGGATGATCGGGCACGAGGTCATCGCCCTGCGCCATCCCGGCCCAGTACGCGGCTTCGGCCGCGAACGGCGATGCCGGTTCCGTCGCGGCGCGCGCGAGTCGTGCGGCCCATGCATCCGCGCGCAGGCCCGGCTGCGACAGCCGGACCGGCGTGCGGTCGCACGCGGCGCGGTAGGCCGTGTCGAGGTCGTCGAGCAGGATGCGCCACGACACGCCGTCGACGATCGCGTGGTGAATCGCCAGATAAAGCTGTGTCGAGCCGTCCGGCAGCCGTACCGCGCACGCGCAGACGAGCGGCCCGCGGCCGAGATCGAGACGGCACTGCAATGCGTCGAAACGCGCGAGCGCGTCGGCTTCGTCGCGTGCGGCGACTTCGACGAACGGCAGCGCGTCATACGGCTGCGCGGCATCGCTGGCGTGCCACGCGCCGTCCGCACCACGCGCGAAACGCTGGCGAAACGCGTCGTGATGCGTCAGCAGCGCATCGAATGCGCGTGCGAACGCGTCCGCGTCGAACGGCCCGCGCACGTCGAACGCGACCGACTGGTTCCAGTGGCCGCGATGCGGGACGTCGAGCGCGAAGAAGCGTTGCTGCGCGGGCGTCAGGATCGGCGCGGCAGCCGGCGTCGCCACTGCGGTTGCCGTTGCAGGCTGCGCGGTAGCAGTCGCGCCCTCGGTCTTCGCGATACGCGCGAGTTCGGCAACCGTCGGGCCGTCGAACAATTGCTTCGGCGTGAAACGCACGCCGCGCTTGCGCGCCCGGGCAATCACCTGCAGCACGAGGATCGAATCGCCGCCGAGTTCGAAGAAGTTGTCGTCGCGGCCGACCCGCGGCGCCTTCAGCACGGCCTGCCAGACTTCGGCGAGCACCGTTTCGACGGCGCCCTGCGGCGCGTCGCCGGACGCGATCGCGACCGGCGCGGCCGCCAGTTCGCGCAGCGCCGCGCGATCGATCTTGCCGTTCGCGGTCACCGGCAGGCGCGCGAGCGCGACGAACTGCGCGGGCACCATGTAGTCGGGCAGCGTCGCGGCGAGCGCCGCGCGCATCGCGGCCTCGTCGAACGCCGCGCCGTCGCGCATCACGACGAAGGTCGCGAGCCGCAGGCGGCCGTCGTGCTCGATCGCGAGCGTTTCGGCTTGCGCGACCGGGCCGGCCGCGCGCACGGCCGCGCTCACCTCGCCCGGTTCGACGCGATAGCCGCGAATCTTCACCTGGTCGTCGATACGGCCGAGGAACGCGAGACGGCCGTCCGCGCGCAAGCGCACGCGGTCGCCGGTGCGATACAGCCGCGCGCCGGGCGTGAATGGATCGGGCACGAAGCGTTCGGCGGTCTGCGCCGGACGCCCGAGGTAGCCGCGCGCGACGCCCGGCCCGCCCAGATACAGCTCGCCCGTGGCGCCGGCCGGCACGCACGCGCCGAACGCATCGAGCACAAGCGCGCGCGCATTCGGCAGCGGCAGGCCGAGCGGCACGCTGCTCGCGGGATCGCGCACATCGGCGGCGATCGACGCCGTGTCGCACGCAATCGCGCCGACCGTCGCTTCGGTCGGCCCGTAATGGTTGATCACGCGGCAGGCCGGCGCGAGCGCGGCCAGGCGTGCAACGAGCGCCCACGTGAGCGTTTCGCCGCCCGTCACAAGCGCGTGGCGCGGCAGCACGTCGGCCGGCACGCGCGCGTCGAGCAGCGCCTGCAGATGGCTCGGCACGATCTTCAGCACGCCGACGTCGCGGCGACGCATCTCGTCCGCGAACAGGTCGGGATCGAACGCACACGCGGCCGGCAGCAGGTGCAGCGTGCGGCCCGCGCACAGCGCGCCGAACAGCGTCGTGTGGCCAAGGTCGGCGGCGACGGTCGACACCATCGCGAACGATGCGTCCGGCGCGAACGCGAGTTCGTCGAGCATCCCCTGCACGTAGTCGGCCAGTGCGCCGTGCGACACGACGACGCCCTTCGGCGCGCCGGTCGAACCCGACGTATAGATCAGGTACGCGCCCTGTTCCGGATGCGGTGCGACGCGCACGCCGGCTGCATGCGCGAGCGTCGCGTCCTGTGCGAGCGTATCGACGTCGAGCGGCTGAGCGTCGATGCCGGCCGGCCACGCGGCCGTATCCGCGACGAGCGCCCAGCGCGCGCCGCAGTCGGCTGCCGCCGCAGCCAGTCGCGCGGCCGGCTGTGCGGGATCGAGCAGCACGGCAAGCGCGCCGGCCTTCAGCGCGCCGAGCAGGCCGACGACGAAGCGCGCCGAACGTTCGATGCACACGATGACGGGCGCTTCGGCGGCGGCACCGCGCTGCGTCAGCGCGCGCGCGGTGCGGTTCGACGCATCGTCGAGTTCGGCGAACGTCAGCGACGCCGACGCATCGGCGAGCGCGACGCGATGCGGATACGCGGCCGCCTGTCGCGCGAACGCGGCGACGATGTCGGCATGTTCGACGCACAGCGCGCGGCCGTCGCGCGGCTGGCGCAATGCAGCCGATGCGTCGCACGGCAGCGCGGCCGTCGCCCGTTGCGGATCGTTCGCGGCCGCGCCGACGAGCGCAGCATAGCTGTCGAGCCACGCGCGTGCGGTGTCGGCGTCGATGCAGTCGGTCGCATAGGCTGCGACCAGTTCGATCCCGTTCGCGTCGTCGGTGAAATCCAGCGCGAAGTCGAAACGCGCGGCCAGATCGGGCCCCGGCGTAGCAACAGCGGTCGCACCCGGCAGCACGCTGTCGTGCCGCGCGTCGAACTGCTGCGCGAATTTCACGCGCAGCCATTCGTCGCCGCGCTTGACCGGCGGCTTCACCGCATCGACGACACGCTCGAACGGCACGTCCTGGTGCGCGACCGCGTCGAGCGCCGCCGTGCGCGCCGCGTCGACGAGCGCGCGGAACGGCAGCGTCGGCGCCACGCGCACGCGCAGCGCGACAGTATTCAGGAACAGCCCGAGCAACGCGCGCGTTTCAGCGCGCTGACGATGCGCGACCGGCACCGCGACGACGACGTCCGTTTCGCCGGTCAGGCGCGACAGCCATGCGTCGAGCGCGGCCAGCAGCACCGTGAAGACGGTGGCCTGCGCGTCGCGCGCGAGTTGGCGCACGTCGGCCGCGACCGCGTCGGGCAGGCGCACCGACACGCGTGCACCCTGCAGCGTGCGCGCAGCGCCCGGCTGACGGTCGACCGGCAGCGCGATCGGGCCCGGCACGTCGCGCAATGCGCCGCGCCAGTAATCGAGCTGGCGTTCGCCCTCGCCGCCGGCCAGCATGTCGCGCTGCCAGTCCGCGTAGTCGGCGTACTGGATCGGCAGATCGGGCAGCGACGGTTCACGGCCTTCCGCATACGCGCGGTACGCGGCCGACAGTTCGTCGAACGCGCAGCGCGAGCTCCAGCCGTCGGTGATCGCGTGATGCACGGTCAGCAGCAGGCGGTGACGGTCGTCCGCGAGCACGACGAGCGTCGCGCGCAGCAGCGGGCCGCGTGCGAGGTCGAACGGCTCGGCCGCGTCGCGCTCGGCGAGCCGCGCGGCTTGCGCGTCGCGCGCGGCCGGCGGCTGGTCGCGCAGGTCGATGTCGGCGATCGACACCGGCAGTTGCGCATGAATCCGCTGCATCACGACGCCGTCGTCGTTGTCGACGAGCGTCGTGCGCCACGCCTCATGACGCCCGATCACGTGATCGAGCGCGCGCTGCAGTGCGTCGCGATCGAGCGTGCCGTCGATCGTCCAGTGCGCGGCGATGTGATACGCGGCGCTAGCATCGCGCGTTTGCGCGAGTACCCAGAAGCGTTGCTGCGCGAGCGACGCCGCACGGTCGACATGCGGCGCGCCCGATGCGGCCGTATCGGCCGGCGCGCGACGCGCGGAAATGGCGGCCAGCGGCTCGCCGGTCTCGCGTTCCGCGCGATCGACCGTTTCGGCCAGTTCGGCGAGCGCCGGATCGGCGAACAGCGTATCGAGCCGCAGGTTCACGCGCGATGCAGCGCGAATCGCGGCCTGCAACTGCATCGCGGCGAGCGAATCGGCGCCCAGCGCGAAGAAACGGTCGTCGCGCGACGGCGCGGCGTCGAGGCCGAGCAGCGTCTGCCAGAGGCCTGCGAGTTGCTGTTCGGTCGGCGTGCGCGGCGCGTCGCCGGCGCGTTGCGTCGTGTCGCGCGCGGCGGCAATCCGCTCGCGCAGCGCGGCACGGTCAATCTTGCCGTTCAACGTATACGGCAGCGCATCACAACGTACGAACCGGTGCGGTTGCCATGCCGCCGGCAATTGCGCTCCCACATGAGCCTTCAGCGCCGCATCGACGGCCGCCGCGCGCAGCGCGACGCACGCGATCAGCCGCGTCGGCCCGTTGCCGGTCTCGGCGACCACGGCCGCGTCGGCCACGGCCGGATGCGAACGCAGGCACGCGGCGATTTCCGCGGGCTCCACGCGCACGCCGCGCACCTGGACCTGGTCGTCGAGACGACCGAGATAGTCGAATGCACCGTCGTCGCGCAGGCGTGCGAGATCGCCCGTGCGGTAGACGCGCGAGCCGGGTTCGCCGTCCGGATCGGGAATGAAGCGTTCGGCCGTCAGCGCCGGGCGGCCGTGATAGCCGCGCGCGATGCAGACGCCGCCGAGCAGCAGCTCGCCCACGCCATCGGCCTCATCGCCGTCAATACGCGCGACGCGCGGGCCGATCACGCGGCCGATCGGCAGCGACGCATACGCGTCGTTAGCGGCCAGCACCGGCGTCTCGCCCGGCTCGACCGGCCACAGCATCGGCGAGATCACGGCCTCGGTCGGCCCGTAACCGTTGATCAGGCGTACCGACGGAAACGTGCGGCGCACGAATTCGAATGCCTGCTGCGGCAGCGCTTCGCCGCCGAACGCGAGCACGCGCAATGCCGGCGGCATGCCGTCGCGCGCGGCGACAGCCGCGAATTCGCGCAGGTACGCGGGCGGGAACGCGGCGACGTTGACCGATTCGCGCACCATCAGCGCATGCGCGGCGTCGGGCGCGAACGGCTGTGGCGGCGCCACGACGATACTGGCGCCGATCGCGAGCGGCGCGAGCCAGCACTCATGAGCGGCGTCGAAATTGACCGACGCGAAATGCAGCAGACGGTCGCCGGCCTCGATCGGCAGCGCTGCCGCGAGCGCGTCGCAATGCGCGGCGAGCGGCCCGTGTTCGACGACGACCGCCTTCGGCGTGCCGGTCGAGCCCGACGTGTAGATCATGTACGCGGCCGCACGCGGGTGCACAGGCACCTCTTCGTCATCGGCAGCGAAGTTCTGCTCGTCCGCCGCTTCCGCTGCCGCTTCGAACGCGTGTTCGAACGGCGCGCCGAGCGCCGCGCGGCCGGCTTCGTCGACGATGCCGTGCCGCAGTTGCGCATCCTGGACGATCCAGTCGAGGCGCGCGGCCGGATGACGCGGATCGAGCGGCACGAACACGCCGCCCGCCTTCAGCACGGCCAGCAGCGCGACGAACAGCTCGCACGAGCGCTCGACGCAGACGCCGACCCGCACTTCCGCGCCGACGCCGGCTGCGCGCAGTTGCCGGGCCAGCCGCGACGCACGCGCGTCGAGCGCGCCGCGCGACAGGCGCAAGTCGTTCTGGAAAGGTACCGCGATTGCCGGTGCGTCGGGCGCGACGCGCGCCAGTTCGCGGATTCGGTGATGCAGCGCAGTCGGGAAACTCGTCATGTGCGTGAAGTCCTTCGGTCCGGCCGCTTCGGCCAAGTCTCGGGGCCGCTTGGGGCGGCTTCACTGGTGTGACGAACGGCGCGGCCGATTTTTTACCGTTTTGCGCTCAAAGCGTGCTTGGGCGTCTTTTTTGCGGCGCTGCTAAATATTTGCGCGGCCCGTTCGTCTATCAGTGAGGAAAGCCGGAACGGGCGCACGTTGCCCGCCGCTTTCACGTCACCTTTCCGTTTCCGCGTATTCGCTTGCCTTCCCTTTACCGACGTTGCCGATGACTGCTGCCCACGAGCCTTCTTCCCCGCCGTCCCTCGACGCCTCGCCCGCCCGCCCCGCGGCGCGCCTGATCCTCGCGCTGCTGCGCGAAAGCCGTACGTCGCTCGCGCTGGCGCTTACCGCGTGCGTGCTGAACGGCGTCGCGAGCGTGCTGCTCGTCGCGACGCTGAACCGCGCACTCTCGCAGCCCGGTGCGGCCGATGCGTCGCTCGCGTGGCGCTTCGCGCTGTGCGCGGTGATCGCGCTCGTCACGCGGATCGTGTCGGGCACGCTGTTCGCGCGCCTGTCGCAGGACACGATGGCGCGGCTGCGCGTGCATCTCGCGCGGCGCGTCGGCGCGGCCGAGCTGCGCGACATCGAGCGGATCGGCGCCGCGCCCGTGCAGTCGGTGCTGACCGACGACGCGACCAACGTGTCGATGCTGTTCTTCGCGCTGCCGAACCTGGTCATGCACGGCTCGATCGTGTTCGGCTGCCTCGGCTATCTCGCGTGGCTGTCGTGGCCCGTGTGCGTGCTGGCGCTGGCCGCGATCATCGCCGGCTCGCTCGGTTATCACACCGGCGACCGCCGCGCGATCGCGTCGCTCGAAGCGGCCGGCCAGGCGCAGGACCGCCTGTTCGGTTATCTCGGCTCGCTGTTTTCCGGCGCGAAGGAACTGAAACTGCACGATGCGCGCGCGCGCCAGTTCGTCGACGGCCAGCTCGGCGCCGCGATCGGAGAAGTGCGCGACCACCGCCGCCGCGCGTTCAGCGCGTACGCAGTCGGCGTCGGCTGGATCATCTTCCTGTTCTACGTATTCCTTGGCGTGGCGTCGTTCTGGCCGCAACTCGGCGTGCATGCCGATCCGGGCGCGGCGGCCGGCTACGTCGTCGTGTTCCTGTTCATGCTCGTGCCGCTCGACGGGCTGCTGAACAACCTGCCGACCGTCAACGCGGCACGCGTGTCGCTCACGCGGATCGAGGGCGTGATGGCCGAATTCGGCGCGCTGCGCACGGTGCCGCCCGCGGCCGACGCGCCCGACGTACCGCCGGCCGGCGCCGTCACGTTGCGCGGCGTCACGCACGCGTATTTCCACGAGCGCGACGAACGGATGTTCAGCATCGGGCCGATCGACCTGACGATCAAGCCGGGCGAGCTCGTGTTCATCGTCGGTGGCAACGGCAGCGGCAAGACGACGCTCGCGAAGGTGCTGACCGGACTCTACGAGCCCGAGGAAGGCACGATCGAGGTCGACGGCCGCACGATCGGCTGGCGCGAGCGGGCAGCGTATCGGCAGCGCTTCAGCGCGGTGTTCAACGATTTCCACCTGTTCGATGCGCTGCTCGGCATCGTCGATCCCGACGATCCGGCCCGTGCGCAGGCCGATGCGCGGGCGAACGCACTCGTCGCGAAGCTGGCGCTCGACCACAAGGTGAAAGTCGTCGACGGTGCATTCTCGACCCGCGCGCTGTCGACCGGGCAGCGCAAGCGGCTCGCGCTCGTCGTCGCGTATCTGGAAGACCGGCCGTTCTACCTGTTCGACGAATGGGCGGCCGACCAGGATCCGTCGTTCAAGGCCGTGTTCTACGAGCAGCTGCTGCCCGAGCTGCGCGCGCGCGGCAAGGCCGTGATCGTGATCACGCACGACGACCGCTATTTCGACCTCGCCGACCGGCTGCTGAAGCTCGACAACGGGCGCATCGTCAGCGACACGATGCCGGCGCGTTTGCGTGCTCAGGACGGTGTCGACGCGCTGAGCGCGTAAGCCATTCATCGACAGATCGCCGACGCGCGGCAATGGCACCGCGTCGGCGATGTTCGGTCAAGAAGGGAATGTATTGTCGACGCATGGCGGAAAGGGAAAGCCGAGACTATCCACCCTCATGCCGATGACAGCGCCACGTCCGTCAAAGCGGCGTTATCCGCCGACAAACCGCCGCGCGCTCAACGCGCGGCCGGCAGTTTCAACATCGTATCGGTCATCACGTCGGCCAGCTTCAGCGCCGACATCGGCCCGCCGAACCCCCAGATATTGCGTTCGATGAGCGCGATCCGGCGGTCGCGCAGCGCGGGCACGAAGCGCCACACCGGCGAATCGAGTTTCGCCGACAGCGGCACGTCCATCCCCGACGCGGTCACGAACAGCACGGCCAGGTCGCGCTGCGTGAGCAGGTCGGCCGACGTCACGTACAGCGTGCCTTCCCGCGTCGGTTTCTTCGGCCACGGATCGAGCCCGAGCGCACGCGCGAGACCCGCCGACGTGCTGTTGCCCGTATAGGCCCAGTAACGGTCAGGCAAGCCGAGATCCTGCAGCAGCGCGATGCGTTCGCCCTTGCGGCCCGCAGCCGCGAGCCGCGCCGCATTGCGCGCGATCCCCGCATCGAGTTGCGCATCGACCGCCTGCGCGCGCGCGTCGCGCCCCGTCACCGCACCGATCGTCCGGAAGATCTGCCGCATCCAGTCGAGCTGCGTGACGGGCACGCCGCCGTCGGAAACATTCGGGCTGAACTGGAACAGGATCGTCGGCGCGATCCGGTCGAGCGCGTCGAAGATCGGCGCATGCCGGAAGCCGACGCCGATGATCAGGTCGGGCTTGACCGCCGCGATCGCCTCGAGCCCCGGCTCCTGCCGCGAGCCGATGTCGGTCACGTGCGCGAGCCGGTCGCTCTGGTAGCCGAGCCAGCCCGGATAGAACGCGGTATCGGCCATCCCGACCGGCACGAGGTCGAGCGCGACCACGCTTTCCGCGAACATGAAGTCGAGCGCGACCACGCGCCGCGGTCGCGCGGGCATCTTCGCGCTCGCCTGCGACACGACGGGGTTGCCGGCCAGCGACACGGCGCCCGGCGTGCCGGGTCCGCCGCCGGCAACGGCAACCGCACCGGCCGACGCGGGAAACACGCCGCAGCACGCGGCACCGAGCGCGGCGAGTGCGCCCAACGCGTGCCGGCGGCCGGCATGCGTCACCGGATCGCGTCCTGCCCGGCCAGCGCCGCGTCGTCCATCGTCAATAGCAGGGGGCAGCTTCCACACAGTTGCGTTTCTCCAGGAATTTCGTAGCGCAGGCAGCACACGCGGCGCGCGCGAAACGGCGTCGGCAGCAGCGGCGAGCGCGGCACGGCGTCGCGCACCGGCATGCGCAGCGGATTCGGTTCGCAAGCGAAGCACGTCGAGCCGAACAGCCAGCCCGCGTCGCGCACGGGATCGGCCGCGCAAGGCAGCGAACGGCAGGTGTCGAGCAGATAGTCGAGCAGATTGCCCGCGTTGCTCCACAGCACGCGCGGCGTGACGCGGCCCATCGCCGCGAGCAGGTCGATCACCGCGCCGAGATGCTCGACGAGCCCCGCATAGCGCGGCGCGGGATCGTCGCACGGCGCGCCGAGCGCGTCCGCCGCGAAATACAGCGCGGCGGGCATCCCGTCGTCGAGCGCGACGAACGTGCGTTCGGGCGCCATGTCGAGCGGCCGGCCGAGCGTCAGCGCGGCGACGACGCCGGCCGGCGCCGCACGGCCGAAATAGTATTTGCTCCATTGCGAGATCAGCGCGCGCGCATGCCGTGCCGGATCGCCGCCGTAGTGACGGACCATCGCGTCGAGCACGGCCTCGCGATGCGAGGGCAACGCGCTGACGGGCACGACGATGCGGCCCGGTGCGTGTGCGTCGTCGGGCATGCCGAGCCAGACGACGTCGAGATGTTCGGCGAACGGTTCGGGCGCGAACGCCGAGAAGCGCGTGGCCCGCGCGCCGTCGAACGACGGCGTCATCGCCCGGCGCGCCGGGCGCGGCGCCCCTCGAGGATCAGCAGCCCGAGCAGGTACGGCGCGCCGATCAGCGCGGTCAGCACGCCGGCCGGCACTTCGCGCGGCGCGACGACCGTGCGCGCCGCTAGATCCGCGACGCCGAGGATCAGCGCGCCGCACGCGGCCGCGAGCCACAGCCGCGTGCGATGCCGGCGCGCGCCGAGCATCGTCGCGACGTGCGGCGCCATCAACCCGATGAAACCGACCGGCCCGACCGCCGCAACGGCCGCGCACGCGGCGAGCGTCGCGATCGTCAGCGCGAGCGGCCGCAGCGCGGCCACCGGCAGGCCGAGCGCGGCCGCCTGGTCGTCGCCGAGCGCGAGCATGTCGAGCGGTCGCGCGAGCCAAGCGAACACGGGCACCGCAAGCACGCACCACGGCAGTAGCATCGACACCTCGCCCCAGCTGCGGCCATAGGTACCGCCGACGAGCCACACGACGAAGCGCGCGGGCTGCACGCTTTGCTGCGTGATCAGCCATTGCGCGAGCGTCGTCCATAGCGCGCCGATCACGATACCGGTCAACGCAACCGCGAGCGGCGCATAACGATGCCGGTGATTCAGCGCGAGCGTGATCGCGAGCGACAGTCCGCCGCCAATCAGCGTGGCCGCCGCGAGCGTCACGTGACCCATCAACGGCCACGTCGACAATGCGAACAACGTGACGAGCCCCGCGCCCTGCGTGACGCCGAGCACTTCGGGGCCCGCGAGCGGATTGCGCACGACGCTCTGCATCGCGACGCCGCTCACGGCCAGCAGCGCGCCCGCGAGCAGCGCGCACAGCAGGCGCGGCATGCGCAGGCCGATCAGCATTCGCGCGAGCGCATCCTGGCCGGACAGCGCGGCGGACCAGCGCGCGGGCGACAGCCACTCGGGGCCGGCCGACACGCCGACCCACACCACCAGCGCGCCGACCACGACGAACAGCGCCGTGCGCAGCGGCCAGCCGAGCCGTTCGAGCCAGCCGACGAGCCGAGTCGAGCCGCCGCCCGCCGCACGTTCCGCGTCCGCGTGCAGCACGCCCGACCACGCGGCGCCGCGCCGGACCATCGCGAGCATCAGCGGCGTGCCGACCAGCGCGATCGCGACGCCGGTCGACAGTGTCGCGTCGAGTCCCGACGCGAGCACCGCGCTGTCGGTGACGAGCACGAGCGCGCCGCCGGCGAGCGCCGACAGCGGCACCAGCACGCCGAGCCGCGCCGCGCGCGCACCGCGCACCTGGCGCAGCAGGTTCGGCGCGACGAGGCCGACATACGACAGCGGGCCCGCGATGCTGACGGCCACGCTCGTGAACGCGACCGCGACGAGCGTCGCGGCGAGCCGCGTCGCATCGACGCGCACGCCGGCCGCGGCCGCCGCGTCGTCGCCGAGCGTGAGCGGGTTCAGCGGCCGGATCACGAACGGCAGCGCGACCAGCGGCACGACGAGCCAGCGCGCGGCGAGCGCGAGGCCTGTCGCGCCCGGCTGGTACAGGCTGCCGTTGGTCCACAGCGCGGCGCCCGCGATGTTCTGCTCGAAGAACGCGAGCACGAGCGTCGACAGCGCCGCGAACAGCAGCATGCACACGCTGCCCGCGAGCACGAGCCGCAACGGCGTCGCGCGCCAGCCGCCGGCCGCGACGATCGCGACTGCAGCGGCGGCCAGCCCGCACCCGAACAGCAGCGGCACCGATGCGACGCCCGCCAGTGCCGGCACGAGCATCGCCGCGAGCAGGCCGAGCTGCGCGCCGCCCGTCACGCCGAGCAGGTCGGGCGACGCGAGCGGATTGCGCGTGAGCGACTGGAACAGCGCACCCGCGATGCCGAGGCAGCCGCCCGCGACGAGCGCGGCCGCGACACGCGGCAGGTTGAGGTCGAACAGGAACACGTGCGCGAGCGCGGCGGCGTCGCTGCCGGGCGCCGCCGCCCACCACACGCGTAAATCGGGTGCGACGCGCAGCGCCGCGAGTATCGCGATCAGCGCGACGAGGCCGATCGCAATCGTGCCGGCCCGGCCGGTGGCCGCCCCCTTCCCCGTCGCCGCGAGGCGCTTGCGCATCGCGAACGTCGTCATACGGCGAGATCCCGATCGAAGACGCCGGCCGCCTGCGGCGTACCGACGCTCGACGGCCCGTAGGCCGGCACGCACATCGGCGCGCCCGTCTGCGGATGCGCGAGCTTCAGCATCTCGACGCCGAACGCCGCGCGCAGCCGCGCCGGATCGAGCATCGCGTCGGGCGAGCCCTGCGCGACGAGGCGGCCCGCGCGCATCAGCACGATCTCGTCGCTGTACGCGGCCGCCTGGTTCAGGTCGTGCAGCACCCACACGATCGTCAGCCCGCGCGCGCGGTTCAGCGCGCGCAGCGCATCGAGGATGTCGAGCTGGTGATGGATGTCGAGATAGGTGGTCGGCTCGTCGAGCAGCACGATCGGCGCCTGCTGCGCGAGCGCCATCGCGATCCACGCGCGCTGGCGTTCGCCGCCCGACAGCGCGCCGACGTCGCGGCCCGCATCGTCCGCAAGGCCGCTGGTCTCGAGCGCCTCGTCGATCGCCGCATGGTCGGCGCGCGACAGGCCGCGCAGGAAGCCGCCGTACGCATAGCGCCCGTACGCGACGAGTTCGCGCACCGTGAGGCCCGACGGAATCTGGTTGAACTGCGCGAGCATCGTCAGCTCGCGCGCGAGCGCGCGACGGCGAAACGACGCGAGCGGCTTGCCGTTCACTTCGACATGGCCGGCACGTGCGGGCTGCAGGCCCGCGAGCGTGCGCAGCAGCGTGCTCTTGCCGCAGCCGTTCGGCCCGCACAGCGCGGTCACGCGGCCGGCCGCGATCGACAGGTCCAGCCCGTCGATCACGACATGGTCGCGATAACCCACCGTCAATCCGCGCGCGGCAAGCGCGGCGGTACTACGCGTCATCGGTCCTCCGTTCGGTCGCGCGCGGGACCGTGTAACTCTGCGCCATCGCGACGACGACCTTGCGCGGCCCCTCGAACGGGTCGCGCGCATGCGCGGTCAACATGTTGTCGAGCATCAGCACGTCGCCCGTGCGCCACGGGAACACGATGCGCTGCTGGTCGAGCACGCCGCGGATCTGCGCGAGCGCATCGGCCTCGAGCGGCTCGCCGTCGCCGTAGTACACGTTGCGCGGCACGTTCTCGAGCCCGACCGCATCGACGAGCGCCTCCTGCATGTCGTCGTCGAGCGCGGACAGGTGAAACAGGTTCGCCTGGTTGAACCACACGCGGTCGCCGGTGCGCGGATGGCGCGCGACGGCCTGGCAGCGTTCGCGCGTGCGCAGCAGCAGTTCGCCGTCGTCGTCGGCGCGCCATGCGCATTCGATGCCGCGCGCCGCGCACATCCGCTCGACCTCGGCCGGCTCGTCGGTGCCGAACGACTGCTGCCACGGCAGGTCGAGCCCCTGCCCGAAATTGCGCACGTACAGCAGCTCGCGCCGCTCGAAACGCGCGATCAGCGCCGGATCGAGCGTGCGATACACGGCGCGGCTGTCCGCGATCGGCGTCGCACCGCCCTTCGGCGCCGCGAGCGCGCAGTGGAACCAGATCCGCAGCGGCCATTCGCGCGTATACGACTGCTCGTTGTGCAGCGGAATCGCGCGGTGCGGCGGGTATTCGGTCGACGTGTAGACCGCGCCTTCGACCTGGCTGCGCGGCGTCGACGCGTATTCATAGCCGATCAGCGGATCGCCGAACGATGCCGCGAACTGCTGGAACGCATCGATCGACGGCACGTGAAAGCCCGTGAACAGCACGCCGCCCGCCCGTTCGAGCGTGTCGGCGGCGATCTCGCGCGCCAGCGGCGCGACTTCGTCGATCGACATGCCGTCGCTGCCGCGCGGCGACACGACGGTGGGCAGCCCCGGCTCGATACGCAGGTCGTCGAGCGTCGGCAACGAAAGCAGGGTCATGCAACGTCCTCTTCAGGTGGCGCGCCGGGTCGCGGCGCTGCGGGTCACGATGCGCGCGTCGCGCGCTCGCCGTCCATTGCGCGGCGCAGGCTCGCGGGGCGCATGTCGGTCCAGACGGTCTCGATGTGCGCGAGACAGTCGGCCTTCGGGCCGCTCACGCCGACCTCGCGCCAGCCGGCCGGCACGGGCCGGAACGTCGGCCAGATCGAATACTGTTCTTCGTCGTTGATGACGACCGTGTAGACGAGATCGTCGGTGTCGGCGGAAGGCGTCGTGGCTTGCGTCATGATCGGAAAAAAGCAGGAGACGGTTGAAGGATGCGAAGCGGCGGATTGCGCCGCCCCTGTCTGATAGACGATTGGCCGGCGCGTTTTTTTACCGCCGCCGCGCACGGCCGCCCAGGAACACCGGGCACGCGACGCCGCGATGGCACGCGTCGAGGCATTCCGCGCAGTGGCGCTCCGCGTCGCGCACCATGAAATGCACGAGCGTCTGCGATACGTTCAGCGCGCGCGCCGCGGTCTGCAGCGTCTCCTCGCGCAGCCGCACCATCTCGAAGGCCGCGCGGCTGCGCGCCGGCAGGTCGTCGAGCGCGGCCCATACGCGCCGCAGCGTATCGCGCGTCATCAGCGCGGCTTCGGGCGTCGGCTCGGGCGACGGCACGTCGAAGCCGTCGTCCTCTTCCGTGTGATAGACATTTTCGAGGCTCTGCCGGCGGCACGCGTCGATCGACGCATTGCGCACCATCCGCGTCACGTACGCGACCGGCTGGCGCACCGCGTCCTGGTTCGGGAATTCGACGAGCTTCACGAATACGTCGTGCACGACGTCCTCGGCACGGCTCGCGCAGCCGACGAAGCCGCGCGCGACATTGACGAGCATCGCGCGATGCGAAATCAGCACGTCGAGCAGCGCGCCCTGCGCGCGGGGCGCCGCGGCACGGCGCGCACGCGGCGCGGCGCGCGACGGCAGGTCCGGATAACTGCCCAGGAACGGGTTCGCCGTTGCCGCCGCGGGTCGGTCGAGCACTTCCGCCATCGCCATCGATCTGCTCCGTCAAATTCTGAGATAGCGCAATTTAACGTAAACGCAAATCATTCTCAATCCCATTACCGGATACCCCTTCCGGCTGTCAGGATTTGTCTGAACAATTGACGGAATCGTTGTTCGAGCGAAAGCGATCGTGCGAGGCCGGCCGCGCATGCATGTGTCAATAGATAAACAACCGGATCGTCGCCGTCGCATCGAATCGCCCGATCTTCGGCGGCCCGAACGACTTCAGCACCGCGTCCATCAGCACGCTCTGATTCATCACGTTGGACGGAAACTGCGTCAGCGTGAACTGTTCGTTGAACGGAATCGCCTTGCCCTGGCTGTCTTCGATGCCGATGCCGAAATTGCTGTCCTTCGCGGGTACCAGCAAACCGTTCCGAACCGGATAGCTCGTTTCGAAGTACCCGTCGACGCGCACCGCGACGTTGCATTTCTTGGTCAGCGACAACGAGAATCGCTTGCGCGGCACCGCCGGCAGGAAGCCGTTGCCGACCGCCTGCACCTGTCCGAAATTGACGATGCCCGGTTCGGGCGTCACGAGCACGTCGACGAAGCACGGCGTCGGCTTGAGGTTGCGCAGGCCGCTCAGGCGGTACTGGAAACTCGTGCCGAATGCATTCAGCCCGAACTCGCCGTCGAACTGGAACACCGTATAGATATCGCTCGGCGGCTGGACCCAGTTGCCCTTCTTGCGCACGACGACCTGATAGTCGATGCTGATGCGCGTCTGCCGGCAACGCCCGCGGTCGAAGTCGTACCTGCTGCACGGCGGCACCGAATATCCGGTAAACACCCCGCCGCCGCGATTGCTGGTCTTGTCGAAATAGTCGACGCCCTTGTAGCGGATGCCGATCTCGAGCCCCCATGCGGCAGGGTTCGTGCGATTCGGATTCGCGTAGAAATAAATGTTGTCGACGACCTTCAGGCTGCCGTCGTCACCCAGGTCCTTGTAGCAGTACCCCGACGTCGTGCGCACCGGCGACACCCAGATCACGTAGCCGTCCGGCGCGTCGGTCGGATACGACGCAACACCGCCGATCGGCTCGGTCAACGAAGTCGCGCCGCTGTTGGTCAGGCAGCGCAGTGCCCACGCAGGCTGCACGGCCGCGACCAGCAGCACGAGTACGACCCAGCGCAACCATGCCGCCGGCGATTCCCGATCACGAATTCCCCCGTTCATTTCTTCACGCTCTTGCAGGCCCCCGCCTCGCACGCATACTCGACCGCCACCTGGCCGCCGTAATCGTCGATATGCGTGACGAACAGCGTCGACGGCGTCGCGGCCTTGAACGGCACGTCGGCCGTGCTCATCGGGCTCACCATCACCGGCTCGATCGGCACCGGCGTCTTCTGCGCGCCCGAGCTCACGTCGACCACCGTCACGTGATACGGCGTCGGGTTGTCGAACACCAGCTTGTGCGCGGCTGCGTCCACGCGCAGCGTCATCGGCAGCGTCCAATCCTCGTCGCGCGCGGGCTGCACGGCCTTCGGCCGGTAGAACAGCTTCATCTGCGTATGCAGCGCGATCTGCAGCGTGTTCGGCGTATCGGTCTTCGGCGGCACTTCGCGAATGTTCAGGTAGAACACCGATTCGCGATCGGCCGGCAGTTCGGCGCCCGGCAGCTTCGCGATTCGCAGCACGTTGCGCTCGTTCGCCTCGACGCGCTGCAGCGGCGGCACGACCATCAGCGGCGACGTGATCTTGTTGCCCTTCGCGTCCTCGAGCCACGACTGCACGAGATACGGATACGCCGTGCTCTTGTTCGTGATCGTGACGATCGCGGCCTGCTCGCCTTCGTTGAAGATCACGCGCGTGCGGTCCGGCACGATCGCCGCATGCGCGGCGCCCGCGAGCAGCGCGCCGGCGGTCGCGAGCGCGCACGACGCGCGGCGCGGGAAGGAAAGGGAAAGAGAGTTTTTCATCGCAGGATCCGTGGATTCATCGTTCGACCCGTTCGGCCGCTGCATGCGACTCGCCGGGCGTCTGGCACGTCACCGGAATCGGCGTGCCTTCGAGTTGGAGCTGGTTCGGCAGCGCATCGACCGTGCAGAGCGTGCGTTCGCCCGCGCGCACCGCGAGCGACGACTTCGGCTGAACCTGCGTCAGGAACGCCGCACCGCCCTCGCCGACGATGCCGAGCTCCTTGCCGTTCGCCGCGTCCTGCACCGATGCACCGAACGGCAGCGGCTTGCCGGCCGGGTCGGTCAGCGTCAGGTACAGGTTGCTGCCGCGCGCGGCGGAGAACTTCACGAAGCCGATCGCGCCGTCGGTCAGCACCATCCGCTGGATAGGGTTCGTCACCTGCACTTCGAGCGGCAGCTTCTCGACGTTGACGGTCGCGTCGTACACGTTGTACGGCGAGATGCCGTCGAGCACCGCATAGCCGCGCGAATCGGTATGCGTGAGCGTGCCGGACAGCGGCACGTCGGGCACGCCGTCGGTCGACACCAGCAGCCGCGTATCGCCCGCGTTGCCGTTCGCGTGCGCGGACACGCCGTACTGCGTCGCGACGAACGAACCGTCGACCTCGAGCGACGCCGCCGCATATGCATTGGCGAGCGTCGACGCCTGCGCCGTGAGCTGGTACGCCGACGCGCGCTGGCGGAAGCTCGCGTTCGCCGATGCGCGGCCGTCGGTCGCGCCCGCATTGACCTGGTAGGTGCGGCCCTCCGGATCGTCGTAGATGTAGCCCGCGTTCACGCTCGTGCTGCCGCTGCCTGTCGTCAGGTTCGACGTGACGGTGTGGCGGCCGCCGATCGGCAGCGTCGCGGTGATCGAAAACTGGTTGCCGCTCGCGCCCGCGCTCTGCGTGCGAAATGCCGACACGCTGACGTTCAGGTTGCGCAGCGCGCCGACCGAGAACGCATGCGTCAACGTGAGGCCGACGCGCTGCTCGGACGAGCGCGCCCAGTAGGTCGTCTGGTCGTACGAGAAATAGGTCGACGTGTCGCCGAAACGCTTCGACATCGTCGCCGAGTAGCGCTGCTTGCTGTTCGCGAGGCCGTACGCGGTCGGGTCGCCCGTGAACTGCGCGAAGTTCGTGTAGTCCCGTTCGGAGAAGCGGTAGCCGAAGAAGCGCACGTCGGCGTCGAGCCCGTCGAAGTGCTTCGAATAGTTGACGCGGTACGAGTTGCCGTTGCGCGTCGCGCCGTTCCACCACAGGCGCGCCCGCGCATGCGTGACGTCGGCCGACACCGCGCCGAACGCGCCGAAATCGCGGCCGACGCCGAGCGCGATCGACGTATAGCCCGATGCGGCGATGAAGCCGCCGTACACCGTGACGTCGAACGGCAGGCCGTACGCGATTTCGCCGAAGCCGAAGAACGGCGTGATGCCGGCGCCGCCGAACAGGCGCGGCTTGCCGACGGCGGCCTTGTAGCGCAACTGCCCGGTGCGCGCGAGAAACGGCACGGCGGCCGTCGTCACCTGGAAGCGCTGCACGCTGCCGTCCTCTTCCTCGACCGCGACGTCGAGCGTGCCCTGCACGCTCGTGTTGATGTTCTGCAACGCGAATGCGCCCGGCGACACGCGCGTCACGTACAGCACGCGGCCCGCCTGCGACACGGTCACGGTCGCGCTGGTGCGCGCGACGCCCGCGATCAGCGGCGCATAACCGCGCAGCGAAGGCGGCAGCATGCGGTCGTCGCTGCGGATCGACGCGCCCGTCAGCGCGAACGTGTCGAAAATGTCGGAGCTCAGGTAGTCGTCGCCGAACGTCACCGTCGACTGGATCGACGGCAGCACGCGAAACGCGTAAAGCCGGCTGAAGCGAAACGTGCGGTCCGCGTACGCCGTGTTGCCCACGTTCGACTGCGCCTGGTAGTCGCCGCGAAAGCGCCATGCATCCCAGTTCGCGCCGATCGTCCCGTAGGCCTGGATCGAATTCGTCTGCCCGCCGCCCGCACCGAAGTTGCGGTTCGTGTTCGCGATCACGCGATAGTCGAGCATCGCGCCGGGAATCCCTTCGGACCAGCGCTCCGGCGGCAGGTAGGTCGAATCGGTGAATTCGAGCGCGGCCTGCGGAATCGTGATCTTGAGCCGCCCGTCGCTCTTCAGGTAACGCACGGTCGCCCCCTCGATCGCGCCGAGGTCGACGCAACGTCCGCCCTGGAAGCGCGGCAGGTCCTTCGCGAGCGACGGCTTCAGCCCGAACTGCGCGACGAGCTCCGGCCGCAGGCACGGCTTGCCCGCCCCGGACGCGTCGACGGCGACGAACTCGATCGACTGCAGCCCGTAGAACAGGTCGTTGACCTGCACATCGAGCATGTACTCGCCCGGCAGCGTGAAGTCGGCCTGCGAGAACTGCGACAGGTCGACATTGCTCGTTCCGTCGATGTCGAGAAACGACGCATTGAATTCCGTCGCATGGCTCTGGCTGCCGACGACCAGCACGCAGACGCAAAGGAAGGAATGTCTGATTCGCACGCGGCGCTACCGGAAGTCCGAGGAGAAGGAAACAGGAAGGAAAGAAGAAGGAGGAAGGGATGCACGCCCCCCTCCTCCGATACGGACGCTTACTGGTAGCGGACCGTGAAGTTCGCGACGCCGTCGGCGGTACCCGGCGTCACGCCGGCTGCCGTCGCTTCGTACATCGCTGCGAAGCGTGCGATGTTCGTGCCGTTTTGCAGCACGGTCGGGGCCTTCTGCTCGGCGCCGTTGTCGAGGTATTCGCCCGACGCGGCCTGCAGGCGGATGCCGACGTTGGTTGCCGAACCGATCGTGGCGAGCAGCTTCGGCTGACCCGCGCTCGACGTGCCCGTGAACGTGAAGTACGCGTTCTGCGCGATGCTCGTGTCGCAGTCGGTCAGCTTGATGTCGAAGTTGGTCGGCGTGGACTTGTCGCCAGCCTGCTTGAACACGTTGGTCGGCACCTTGCCGAGGTTCACGGTCTGGTTGACCGAGCCCGAATCGATGCCGCATGCGCCCGCGACGATCTCGCCCGTGAAGTTGATCGTGCCGGTGCCCGCTGCGAAGGCCGAGGTCGACAGGGCCGCGAGTGCGACAGCGGTCAGGAGGGATTTTTTCATGACGTTTTCCGTGAGAATTGCAAAGGGAATGGACGACGTGGCGGATACAAAAGGCAGCGTGTGGTTGGCTCCCGTCCGTCACGAGGCGGCATTATCGAGATAATCGTGAAAGTTTTTTGTAAATCATTGTTAAATGCCTCTGACAATGTTCGATTTACACTCGCCAAATTCCAGTCCCTCCCGACAAACCTTCAATCCATCCGATTTATCTCGAAGTTCTTTTTTGCTCCACGGAACCGATTGAAGATTAACGATATTTTTCCTCGATAACCCCAATAATCGCCCTTATCCTTGCTGGCATTGGCTCACGTCGGACTCAATCCGAAAAAGACAAAACATTGTCCAATACCGCCATCGTTGCCGGACGGCAACACCCATATCAAATCATTTTCAACTGACAGGAAATTAACCCCGGCTCTCATCAACCCTGATTTATTGCGCAAACGATTGCGAGGCGAATACAAACGTTTTACCGCGACACTTTGCCGCCCTCATTAGTTCCAACACACGAATTAATCCGACCGTCAATTACCGATCGAGAATCAGGCATTTGCGCGGCCGTCGGCACGCGATGTGCGGGTCCGAATGGACGAGATGAAAAAGGAAGATGCGCGGCGCACGTTTGCGCCGGGTGGCGACGCGATCGGCCGCCGGATGCGGGCCGTTCCGGAAGATGCCCTTCCGCACTGCCACGGGATGAAAAACGGCCTGGATGACTTGCCCGGCAGCGGAAGCCAACGCCGATAGCGATCGGCGATGCAACGGGCAACGATGTCGATCGAGACGACGACCGCACGTCGAATCGTGCGGCCGCCGTCTCGTTGCCCGACGCGCTGCGGCGTCAGGCAACGCACATCATGCGGAAGCCGCGACCTCCGCCGATGCGGGCGCCCAGCCGCCGCCGAGCGCGCGATACAGCGCGATCGCGTTCGCGAGCCTGAGCTGCTTGAGCCGGATCAGTTCCTGCCCCGACTCGTACGTGCTGCGCTGCGCGTCGAGCAGTTCGAGATACGTCGCGACGCCGCCCGCATAACGGCGCTCCGCGAGCTTCAGCCGCGCACCGTCCGCCGTGTAGACGTCCTGCTGCGCAGCCAACTGGCGATCGATCCAGTCGCGCGCGGCGAACGCGTCGGCCACTTCGCGGAACGCGGTCTGCACGGTCTTCTCGTATTCGGCGACCGCGATGTGCTTGCGCGCGTTCGCGACATCGAGGTTCGCGCGATTGCGTCCGCCCGCGAAGATCGGCAGCGTGACGCGCGGCGCGAACGTCCACACGCTCGTGCCAGCCGCGAACAGGCTCGAGAACGCGTCGCTGACCGAGCCGTAGTCGGTCGTCAGCGCGATGCGCGGGAAAAACGCCGCGCGTGCGGCGCCGATCTGCGCGTTCGCGGCCTTGAGCCGCGCCTCGGCCTGCCGGATGTCCGGCCGCCGTTCGAGCAGTGCGCTCGGTGCGCCGGGCGCCACGGGCGCGATCGACAACGTGTCGAGCGCGGTCGCGTCGCCGGGCACGTTGCGCGCGAAATCGCCCGCGAGCAACTGCAGCGCCCGCACGGCCTGCGCATGCTCGCGCTGCAGCGCAGCCTGCGACGCACGTGCGGACGCCACCAGCATCTCGGCCGAGCGCAGCTCGATCGCGTCGCTCGTGCCGGCCGCGTAGCGGCGCTGCGTGAGCGCGGCCATCCGCACGCGTGCGTCGAGCGTGCGCTGCGCCAGCGCGAGCTGCTCGTACAGCGAGCGCTCCGACACATACGCCCCCGCCACTTCGGCGATCACGCCGATACGGACCGTGCGCTGCGCGTCGGCCGTCGCGAAATATTCGGCGAGCGCCGCGTCGGACAGGTTGCGCACGCGACCGAACAGGTCGAGTTCGTACGCGCTGACGCCGACGCCCGCGCGATACAGCCCGCTGATCGCGCTTTCGCGCACGACCGGGTCGTACTGGCGCACGCGTTCATAGCCGAGATTCGCATCGACCGACGGCATCAGGTCCGCACGCTGCACGCCGTACAGCGCACGCGCCTCCTCGAGCCGGCCGGCCGCGATCCGCAGGTCGCGGTTGTTCGCGAGCGCCGCGTCGATCCACGCCTGCAGCGCAGGATCGGTGAAATACGCATGCCAGTCGTCGAGCAGCGCGGCATCGGCCGGTGTCGCATCGGACGCCGCAGCCGGCTCCCGGCTTCCGTCGGCCGGCGCATAGGTGGCCGGCACCGGCGCCGCCGGCCGCTCGTAGCGCGGCGCGAGCGAGCAGCCGGCGAGCGCGAGCGTGGCGGCCAGCGCGAGCTGCACCCGCAGCACGGCGCGTGCATTCAGCGCAAACATCATCGGGATCCCTCCATCGTCGCCGGCTGCGTGCCGCCGCGCCGGCGCGGGCCGACGTCGAACAGGCGGCCGACGATCACGAAAAACAGCGGGACGAGGAACACCGCGAGCACGGTCGCCGTGATCACGCCGCCGAGCACGCCGGTGCCGATCGCCATCTGCGCGCCGGATGCCGCGCCCGTCGCGAACGCGAGCGGCAGCACGCCGACGCCGAACGCGAGCGACGTCATCACGATCGGCCGCAGCCGCAGCCGCGCGGCCTCGAGCGCGGCGTCGACGAGCGACATGCGCTGCGCGACCAGATCCTTCGCGACTTCGACGATCAGGATCGCGTTCTTCGCGGACAGCCCGATCGTCGCGATCAGCCCCACCTTGAAATAAATGTCGTTCGGCATCATCCGCAGCGTGACGCCGAGCACCGCGCCGATCACGCCGAGCGGGACGACCAGCATCACCGCGAACGGGATCGACCAGCTCTCGTAGAGCGCCGCGAGCGCGAGGAACACGACCAGCACCGACAGCGCGAACAGCATCGGCGCCTGCGCGCCCGACAGCCGCTCCTCGAACGACTGCCCCGACCACGCGTAGCCGATGCCGGCCGGCAGCTTCGCGGCGATCCGCTCGATCGCGGTCATCGCCTCGCCGCTGCTGTGGCCTGCCGCGGCCGAGCCGTTGATCGTGAACGACGGATAGCCGTTGTAGCGCGTGAGCTGCGGCGGCCCCATCGTCCAGTGCAGCGTCGTGAACGCCGCGAGCGGCACCATCTCGCCGCGCGCGTTGCGCACGCGCAGCTTCTTCACGTCGTCCGGATCGAGCCGGTGCAGCCCGTCGGCCTGCACGACCACGCGCCGCACCTGCGTGCCGTGCATGAAGTCGCCGATATAGTCCGAGCCGAACATCACCGCGAGCGTCGTGTTGATCTCGTCCATCGACACGCCGAGCGCCGACGCCTTCGCGCGATCGATGTCGAGCTTCAGTTGCGGCGCGTCCTGCGTGCCCGCGAACATCAGGTCGGTGAGCGCGCGGTCCTTGCCGCCCGCCGCGAGCAGCTGCTCGCGCGCGGCGCTGAACGTCGCGTAGTCGAGCCCGCCGCGGTTCTGCAGCCGGAAGTCGAAGCCGCTCGACGAGCCGAGATCGGGCAGCGCCGGCGAATTCATCGCGAACACCGTCGTGTTCGGCGTGCCCGCGAAGCGCTCGTTGATACGCGCGACGATTGCCTGCACATGATCGCGCGCGGCCTTGCGCTCCTTCCAGTTCTTCAGCGTGACGAAGATCATCCCGCCGTTCGGCCCTTCGCCGTACAGGTTGAAACCGCCGAGCGCGAACGTATACGCGGCCGGCTCGTCGTTGCGGATATACGACTCGACCTCGCGCACGCTCTGCATCGTTTCCGCGAGCGGCGTGCCCTGCGGCCGGATCACCATCACCATGAAGTTGCCCTGGTCCTCGTCCGGCAGGAACGCGGTCGGCAGCTGCGTGAGCATCAGCGCCGCGGCCGCGGTCAGCGCGCCGTACACGACGAGCCAGCGCAACGGCTTCTTCAGCATCGCGCCGACACGCGTCGCGTAGCGCTGCGTCGCACGCGCGACGAAGCGGTTGAACCAGCCGAAGAAGCCGCGCTTCTCGTGATGGTCGCCGGACACGGGCTTGAGCAGCGTCGCGCACAGCGCGGGCGTCAGCGACAGCGCGAGGAATGCCGAGAAGCCGATCGACACCGCGAGCGACAGCGCGAACTGCCGGTAGATGTTGCCCACCGCGCCGCCGAAGAACGCCATCGGCACGAACACCGACGTCAGCACCACGGTGATCCCGACGATCGCGCCGCTGATCTGCTTCATCGCCTTGACGGTCGCGTCGTACGGGCCGAGCCCTTCCTCGACCATCAGCCGCTCGACGTTCTCGACCACGACGATCGCATCGTCGACCAGGATGCCGATCGCGAGCACCATCCCGAACATCGTCAGCACGTTGATCGAGAAGCCCGCCGCATACATCACGCCGAACGTGCCCGCGAGCGCGACCGGCACGACGAGCGTCGGGATCAGCGTCGCGCGCAGGTTCTGCATGAACAGGAACATCACGAGGAACACCAGCACACCGGCCTCGATCAGCGTCGTGACGACCTTGTTCATCGACACGCGCACGAACGACGACGTCTCGTACGGAATCTGGTACTTCACGCCCGGCGGGAAGTACGCGGACAGCTCGTCCATCGTCGCGCGCACGCGCTTCTCGGTCGACACCGCATTCGAGCCCGGCGCGAGCTTGATGCCCATCCCGGTCGCGACCTTGCCGTTCACGTAGGACGGATAGTTGTAGTCGTTGCCGCCGAACTCGACGCGCGCGACGTCGCGCAGGTATAGCGCGGAGCCGTCGGCCTGCGTGCGCAGCGCGATCGCGCCGAAATCGGCCGGCGTCTTCAGCGGCGCGTCGGCGAACACGGTCGCCGCGATCGGCGCGCTGGCCGGCACCGCGCTGCGGCCGATGTCGCCGATCGTCACGCGCGCGTTGTGCGCGCGCACCGCCGACGCGATGTCCGACGCGGTGAGGCCGTGCCCGGCCATCTTCACCGGGTCGGGCCAGATCCGCATCGCATATTCGGCGCCCCAGAACTGCACCTTGCCGACGCCGGCGACGCGGCGCAGCGCCTGCACGACGTTCGCCGATGCATATTCGCCGAGCTGCACGTCGGTCATCCGGCCGTCGTCCGACGTCAGCGACACGACGAGCTGGATGTTGTCGGCGGCCTTCTCGACCTGGATGCCGTCGCGGCGCACGGGCTCGGGCAAGCGCGCCTCGACCGTCTTCAGCCGGTTCTGCACTTCGACGGCCGCGAGATCGGCGTTCACGCCCTGCTTGAACGTCAAGTACAGCGACGCCATCCCGGCGCTGCTCGTCGCGGACGTATACATCAGCCCCGGCGCGCCGTTCATTTCGCGCTCGATCAGCGCAGTCACCGATTCCTCGACGACCTGCGCGGACGCACCCGGGTATGTCGCATAGATGCTGACGACGGGCGGCGCGATGTCCGGGTATTGCGCAACGGGCAGCGCGCGGATCGCGAACGCGCCGCCCAGCATGATGAAGATTGCGATCACCCACGCGAAGACGGGGCGATCGATGAAGAAACGTGCCATGGTGGTTTGAACCGGTCAGGTTTGACGGGCGGCCGCGTGCGACGCGGCCGCTGCCGGCGCCGCCTTCGACGGCGGCGCCTTCTCGACGGGCTTGACGGCCGTATCGGGCGCGAACTGCGCGGCGTTGTCGACGATCACGCGCTCGCCGCCCGTCAGGCCGCGCGTGATGCGCCAGTCATGGCCGCTCATCTGGTCGGCCGCGACCTCGACGTCCTTGACCTTGCCGTTCGTGCCGACGACACGCACCGACGTGCGATCGGTCGTGCGCAGCAGCGCGTCGCGCGGCACGAGGATCGCCCGCTGGTCGACCGCCGTGTCGAGCGCGATCCGCACATACGCGCCCGGTAGCAGCTCGCGCTCCGGATTCGGGAACAGCGCGCGCATCGCGACGGTGTCGGTGGTCGGGTCGACCGCGAGATCGCTGAACAGCAGCTTGCCTTTCAGCGGATACGCGCTGCCGTCGGCGCGCAACAGCGTCACCGCGATGTCGTGCTGCGCAATGCCCGTCGCGCGGCCGCTCTTCACCGCGCGGCGCAGCGCGTCGACGTCGGCGGCCGGCTGCGAGAAGTTCACGTAGATCGGATCGAGCTGCTCGACGGTCGTGAGCGGCGTCGCCTGGTCCTGGCCGACGAGCGCGCCTTCGGTCACGAGCGCGCGCCGTGCGCGGCCCGCGATCGGCGCGGTGACGGTCGCATAGTCGAGCTGCAACTGCGCACGCGCGAGCTCGGCCTTCGCGGATACAACCCCGGCTTTCGCCTGCGTGTCGTCGGCAACGGCCTCGGTATGGTCGCGCTCGCTGACGGCGCGGTCGCGCACCAGATCGTCGTAACGGCGGCGCTTGTCGCTCGCCGCGAGCGCGGCGGCCTGCGCCTTCGCGAGCGCACCCTGCGCGGCGTCGCGCGCGGCCTTCAGCGGCGCGGGATCGATGCGGAACAGCACCGCGCCCTGCTTCACTTCCTGGCCTTCCTCGTAGGTGCGCGCGGTGACGATGCCCGCGACCCGCGCGCGCACTTCCGCCTGCCGGTACGCGTCGAGCCGGCCCGGCAATTCGACGGTCATCGGCACGGCTGTCGGTCGTACCGTGACGACGGTCGCCTGCTTCGCGGTCTCTTTCTCCGCGTCCTGCCCGCCCTTGCCGCATCCGGCCACGACGAGCGCTGCCGCCAGCGCGAACGGCGCCAGCCGGCGGCAGCGCGACAGGAAGCAATTGTTGTTATTCATGGTGACCTCGGATCGTTCGCCGCCGATAAAATGCGGCGGCTCAGGGTGGTCGATTATAATCAGTCACGACTGATTAAATAAACGCTGTTTCAACCTGACCGCCACACTGTCTCAATAAAACGACAGCGAATTGTAAGGAAACTCACGACATGGCCCGCAAGACCCGGGAAGAATCGCTCGCCATCAAGCACCGGATCCTCGACGCCGCCGAGCTCGTGCTGCTTGAAAAAGGCGTCGCGCAAACCGCGATGGCGGACCTTGCCGAGGCCGCCGGGATGTCGCGGGGCGCTGTCTACGGCCACTACCGCAACAAGATGGAAGTGTGTCTCGCGATGTGCGATCGCGCGTTCGCGCGCACGTCGGAAGGTTTCGACGCGGGGGACGGTCTGCCGCCGCTCGCCACGCTGCGGCGTGCCGCGTCGCACTATCTGCAGGAATGCGGCGAGCCGGGCCCGATGCAGCGCGTGCTCGTGATCCTCTACACGAAGTGCGAGCAGAGCGAGGAAAACAGCGCGCTGCAGCGGCGCCGCATGCTGCTCGAGCTGCAAATGCTGCGAATCACGAAGGCGCTGCTGCGCCGCGCGATCGCGGCCGGCGAACTCGCCGCCGATCTCGACGTGCATCTGGCCGCCGTCTATCTCGTGTCGCTGCTCGAAGGCGTGTTCGCGTCGATGATCTGGACCAACCGGCTGCGCGGCAATCTGTGGAACGACGCCGAAGCGATGCTCGACGCCGGCTTCGACGCCGTCCGCACGTCCGCCGCACTGCGCGGCCGCGCGCAAAAATTGCCGGACCGGCGAAAATTATCGTAACAAATTCTGATTTAACCCGATTTACCGCACTGCGAAACGAATGAGCTGACCCCCTTTAAAATTTTTAACGTTTCGCGGAACATCGGTAGACTGACGCTGTCATCATTCTTTAGCGTCTTCGTGATAACCGGGTTCGACCCGGTAAACACGCCGCCGTTCGAAGCGGGCCCGCCCCGCGCGTTGGGTCGAACGGAAACGACACAGGCCCCTGGCGGGGCCTGTTTTGTTGCACGCCCGCCGCCCGCCCCGTCGCCATTCGACGATTGAGCCGCCGGCGGCCCCTGCCCACACCCCTTTGAACCGCTTTCCTGGATGTGGACACCTTGGTCAAGCCTGCCGCAAGTCCTGATGCTTTCGCGCCCGGCCGCGCGCAGCGCGTCGTGCGCGCGCTCGTGCCGGCCGCCGTGCTCGGCGCCCTCGCCGCCCTCGGCCTTGCCGCCGCGCTGCCGGCCGTGTCGCAACTGCCGGGCGCCGTCGACTCGGGCACGGCCGTGCTGCCGCAGCGCGTGCTGTCCGACACGCCGTTTCCCACCGCACAGCATTTCGTGACGAGCGAGCTCGCCCGCACGCTCGGCGAGCGCAATGAATACGGCGAACGCAACGACCGCAGCCTGCAGCCGGGCCTGTTCGCGCCGCTCAGCGCACACCGCAACGACATGCTCGGCTATGCGAGCCTGTTCCAGCTTGCGCCGCCCGAAAACCAGCACGGGATGCGCGCGGGCGACATCGAGCTCACGCTGTCCGATACGCTGAACCGGCTCGACGTGCCGCCCGAGGTGCGCATCCAGCTCGGCGATCTCGTCACCGGCAAGGTCGCGATGCGCGCGAGTGCGCAGCGCGGCGACTATTACCGCGTCGCGTTCGACACGACCGACGGCACGCCGCGCCTCACCGCGCTCGAACTGCGGGTCGCCGGCCGCACGTTCGGCGCGATCTGGTTCCGCGCGCCGGGTGCCGAGCACGGCGCGTACTACACGCTCGACGGTTCGCCGCTCGAAGCCGCCGCGTTCACGATGCCGGTCAAGTGGACGCGCATCAGCTCGTTCTTCGGCGAGCGCGTCCATCCGCTGTCGCAGGCGATGGCGTTCCACACGGGCGTCGATCTCGCCGCACCGTCCGGCACGCCCGTCGGCGCGGCGGCCGACGGCGTGGTGTCGTTCGTCGGCACCGATCCGGGCGGCTACGGCCGCTACGTGATCGTCGATCACGCGGACGGCTACTCGACCTACTACGCACACCTGTCCGCGTTCGCGCACGGGCTCAAGACCGGCGAGATCGTGAAGCAGGGCCAGCGGCTCGGCTCGGTCGGGATGACGGGCGCCGCAACAGGCCCGCACCTGCATTTCGAAGTGCGCGTCGCGAACGACCCGGTCGACCCGCTCGTCACGCTCGCCAACGCGCAGACGGCGCTGTCCGACATGCAGCTCACCGCGTTCCGCCAGGAAGCGGCGCAATGGCGCTTCCGCCTCGCGTCGGTCAATACGACGCCGTTCGCGTTCGCGCAGAACGACGGGCCGCTGTGGGGCGATTTCGCGACCGACAAATCGACGCTGCGCGCGGTCTTCAACACGCATTACTCGGCGTCGTGACGCGCGTGCCGCCCGCCGTCGCTCCGGAAGCGGCGGCGCAGGCGGCCGGCCATCTACCGTTCCTGTCCGTACTACACGCCGGGCCCGACCTGCCCGGTGTGCAGTACGCTGCGGATATTCACTCGCGCTTCCCCACTGGCCGTTCGTCACGGCCACGGCACACCGTTACCGCGCGGGTTCCGTGCGCTCGGCGCTCGCCTGCTCGACGCGTTCCGCACGCTGGCCGCGCGACAACAGCCAGCGTGCCGCGCCGTCGAGCGACGTGCACAGCACCAGATAGATCGCCGCGACGAACAGGAAGATCGGCGCCGGATACACCATCAGCCGGTTGTTCACCTGCGTCGCGACGAACGACAGTTCCGGCACGCCGACGATATACGCGAGCGACGTGTCCTTCACGAGCGCGACCCACTGGTTGACGAACGACGGCGTCATGATCCGGATCGCCTGCGGCAGCAGCACATGACGCACCGTCTGCCAGCGTGTGAGCCCGAGCGACAGCCCGGCCTGCCATTGGCCGTCGCCCGCGGCGACGATGCCCGCATGCACCGCATGCGCGAGATACGCGCCGCCGACGAGCGCGAGCGCGCAGACGACCGTCGCGAGCCCCGGCACATCCATATGCAGCAGCACGGGCATCAGGAAGTACGTCCAGAAGATCAGCATCAGCACGGGAATCGCGCGGAAGAACCCGATGAACGCGAGCAGCAGCACGCGGGCAGGACCGCGCGCGAGCGCCATCGCGACACCGAGCGCGATGCCGAGCACGGCCGATCCAACGGCCGACGCGATCGCAAGCACCAGCGACAGCGCGGCGCCGCCGAGCGGGCCTTCCGGGAACGCGCCGACGAGCAGGTACGGCAGGTTGGCGAGCAGCAGCGAAAAATCCATCGTCAACGCCCCGCCCCAAGCCGGTCGCGCCATTGCGTGGCCGCATACGCACCGGCCTCGATCGCGGCCACCGCCGCGACGTACAGCAAGGTCGCGACGCCGAACGCGGCGAAGGTCTTGAACGTTTCCGTTTCGACCTGCCGCGACGCATACGACAGCTCGGCCACGCCGATCGCCATCGCGAGCGATGAGTTCTTCACGAGATTCATGTATTGGCCGAACAGCGGCGGCAGCGCGATGCGCACGGCCTGCGGCAATACCACGTAGCGCAGCGACTGCATCGGCGTGAGGCCGAGCGCGGCTGCCGCGTCATGCTGCGCGCGGCGCACGCCGCGCAGGCCGGCTTCGCATTCCTCGGCGACGAACGCGGCCGTGTACGCGCTCAGCCCGACCCAGCCCGCGACGAATTCGAACGATGGCCATGCGAGCGTCAGCGGGCCCGCGCTCACTTCATGGCGCGCGTTCAGCCACGCGATCCACGTGTCGGGCAGCAACGACGCGACGCCGAAATACCAGAACAGCAACTGCACGAGCAGCGGCGTGTTGCGGAACGCGACGACATATGCGGCCGCCGCCGTGCGCCGCACCCTGCCGCGCGCATGCCGCACGACCGCGAGCAGCAGCCCGCCGGCGGTCGCGGCGACGGCCGACGCGGCCGCGAGGCCGAGTGTCAGCAGGAAACCCTGCCAGAGCCAGGACAGATATTTGGGAGCCAACCCGAGCATGCTGAGGGACGTGCGCGAAGCACGCGATCGGAACAAAACGGAAAGCGCCGCGCTGCCGATGTTCCGGCAAATCGCGGCGCGCGTGCGACGCGGCTCAGGTCTTGTCGCCGATGCGGAAGATGCGCGTGAGCGGCGTCATCGTCGTCGGCCCGAACCATGCGTCGTAGATCTGCACGGCGCGGCCGTTCGCCTCGAGCCCCTTCAGCGTGTCGTTGACGAAGCCCAGCAGGCGCGTCTCGCCCTTCGGCACGCCGACGCCCATGTAGTCGTTCGAGATCGTGAAAGCGGGGATCTCGTAGTTCTGCTTGTCGGGCACGTTCGCGAGCAGGCCGATCAGCTTCGGGCCGTCCTGCGTGATCGCCTGCACGTTGCCGGCGCGCAGCGCGGCGAACGCGAACGGCGTGTCGTCGTACGCGACGATCGTCGCCTTCGGGAATTTCTCGCGCAGCGTGATCTCGTTCGTCGTGCCCTTGTCCGCGCCGACACGCAGGCCGTTCAACTGGTCGGCCGATTTCAGCACGCCCTTCTTCGCGAGAAACTGCTGGCCCGACGAGAAATACGGAATGCTGAAGTCGACCTGCTTCGCGCGCTCGTCGGTGATCGTGAAGTTCGCGAGCACGAGATCGACCTTGCCGGACGTCAGGAACGGAATGCGGTTCGCGGGGTTCGTCGGCTGCAGTTGCAGCTTCACGCCGAGCTTGTCGGCGAGCGCCTTCGCATAGTCGACGTCGAGGCCGACGACGTGGTTGTTCTTTGCATCGACATAGCCGAACGGCGGGTTGCTGTCGAACGTCGCGACGCGCAACACGCCGGCCTTCTTGATGTCGTCGAGACGGTCCGCATGCGCGACCGTGCCTGCGGTGACGAGCGCAGCCCCGACGAGCCACGTAGCGAGAGTGTGGATTTTCATGAGCACGACCTGATTTGTTATGAAGGCCGCCGCGGATCGCGCGGCGGCCGGTTCGAGGAACATCGCGGCCGAGTGTGGGGTCGCGAAGCCGCTAACGTAGCAGCGCGTGCGGCGAATCCGAACCAACAAATGGTGCTTTGCTCAGCGGGTTTCGTGATGACGCCGGGCCGGCGCCGGCCTGATCGCCGAACCGCCCATCGCCTTCACGGGAACGTAAACGAAAATTCCGCACCGCCGCCGGCATAGCCGGGCTGCAGCTCGGCGTCCGCACCGGTACGAATGTACTGCGCGCGCAACGGCATCACGGCCATGTCGCCGGTGCGGCGCATCGGATACTGGGTGGCCGTGCCCGGCTCGCCGTACGCGATCCGCTCGCCGGTCAGCGCATTCGTCATCACGATGTTGAACCCGCGCGCGACCGTCTGCCCGGCCGGCGCGCTCAACTGCAGCAGCGTCTTGTCCGGATTCGGCTGCACGGCCTTGTCGCGGAAACTGATCGACGGCTTTGCCGCTGCCGCGCACTGGCTGAGCGCGATATCGAAGCTGATCGGCTTCGACATCGCGTTCACGCTGGGAAAATTGCTGATCGAAAACTGGCCGAGCGTCACCGGCACGATCATGTTCGACTGGATCTCGCAGCGGTTCGGCACATGGATCTCACACTCGCTGCCGATGCAGACGTTGCCGACGCCGACAAAGGCCTTCACCTGCTTGCACAGATTGGGCGGCGTCGTATGCTCCGGCACCGTCACCGTGCCGCCGATCGACGCGACGCCTTTCGGAAAGTCGATCGCATAAATCGCGACGGTCGGATTGCCCGGCAGGTTCTTGACGACCAGCTTGCCTTCCGGCAGATCCGAAACAGGCTTGTCGAGCACCAGATACTGCCGGAAGCGCGCCATCTGTGCATCGTTGCCGCCTTCTCCCGCTCGACTGAGTTCGGTCTTTGCGGTTACCACCGGCCGTGCACCTTGCTGCAGCGTGCGCTCGCTGCTGTCGTTGGACACGCCGGCCCATTTGAAGCCGATCCCGTTGACATTCGTCTGCGCAACACCGTCCGCGATGACGCTGCCCGGCGTCCAGTGTGCGGCACTCACCAGTTCGTGCGCCGTCGGCGCGGTGCCATACTTGAATGAGACCAACAGCGAAACCGTGCGTTGATACAGGGTCGCGCCGACCGGCGTCGTACTCGTCAACGGCGTGATCATGCGCCAGGGTGACGCTTCGGTGTTGGTGAACGTGCAATCCAGCGCCGTCGAACCACTGCCGCCTTGCGCCATAGCGTGTGTGCCGAATGCAAGAACCATGCATCCCGCCGTCGCCAGGCGACGCATCACCCGGCCGACTCGCCCGAGCCGGCGCCGTTGAATCGTCGTCATGCTGCCCTCCCGTTGAATCGGCGGCGGGCGCCGGCCATGCTCGCCCGCCGCCTGCTGCATTACTCGATCACACCGAGATTGAGACCGGCAATCTTCTGCAGCGCAGCCTCGCCGGATGCGACACTGTTGCGGAAGATGCCCCGGTTGATGCCAACGAGGCCGCCGAAGGTCTGGTTCGACGATCCATTGATCCGCCCGCTTGCGGCAGAGCGCTCGACGAGCCCCGCGTTCAGGCCGACCAGGCCGCCGAGCGTCGAGTAGCAGCCGGCGCTGATCGTCCCCGACGCCGACACGTCGCGTAGCGTGCCGAGGTTTTCGCCGGCAAAGCCGCCCACCGTGCTCGACGAGCCGCCCGTCACGTTGCCGGTTGCCGACGCGGCCTCGATCGTGCCGAATCGCGTGTTCGCGCCGGCGAACCCGCCCACCGACGCGCCGGTGCCGGCCGACACGTCGCCGCTCGCGTCGACGTTGGCCAATTCCGCCTCGTTGCTGCCGACGAAGCCGCCCGTCTTGCTGTAACTGCCGCCCGTCGTCTTGCCGCGTGCGACCGCGTGACCAATCCGGCCGCCGAGATGACTGCCGACGAAACCGCCATTGGCGCCCTGACCACCCGTTACCGCACCATGCGCTTCCGCCATGTCGATGAACGCGTTGTCGCCGAGGTTGATGCCGACGAAACCGCCTGTCGAACCTGTCGATGCGCTCGAGACGGTGCCCAGCGCCTTGCTGTCGGCCACCTTGCCCTGGTTCAGCCCGACGAAGCCGCCGATTGCCTGCGCGTATCGGCCATCCACGACACCGCTCGCACTCGAACCGGTGATCGTGCCGGTATTGTTGCCGACGAACCCGCCTGCCGTGCCGCTCGAGCCGCCCGTTACGCGCCCCAGCGCCGATCCGTCGACGATCTTGCCGAGCATGTTCGCACCCACAAGCCCGCCGACGTTCACGCCGGCGAGGTTGTAGCCGGATGTGGTGCCGGATGTGGTGCCGCGGCTCGTCGAGCGCAGAATTTCACCACCCCGGTTCACGCCGACGAGACCGCCGATCGACGCGCGGTTCGATGCGCCGCCGGATACGGTCGCGTTGGACTCGCTGTCGGACACGATGCCGGCAAGCTGATCCAGGCGGTTCTCGCCGACCAGGCCTCCGACGGCGTCCGACATGCTGTTGCCCGTTACCGATCCCGAATACGACGTCCGGGAAATCTCGCCGCTATTGATGCCGACCATACCGCCCAGCGCATTGTTGCGGCTGGCGCCGGCACTCACCTGCATACCCGTCGCGGTCACGTTCGAGATCTTGCCGGCGTTTTCGCCCACCAGCCCGCCGATGGCCACCGGCCCCACGCCCGACGCAGCGCTGACACGCAACGACTTCAGGTTGAGGTTGGCGAGCGTGCCGGTGTTGCGGCCGAACAGCCCCGCATACGCATCGCTGCTCGCGATGGTGAGGTTGCTGATCGTGTTGCCGAGGCCGTCGAACACGCCGGCGAACGACGCGCCCGAACCGATCGTCTTGAACGCGGTGCCGTAATAGTAGGAACCGGCGATGTCGTTGCCGAGCACGTACAGCCCGTCGAGATTCGCATTGACGGCCTGCAACTGCTGCAGATTCTGGATCACCGTATAGCGATAGCCGTTCGATTCGAAACCGGCGCCTACCCCCGACAGCGTCACGGCCGCGCCGCCCGACAGCGAGTGCGCGACGCCGTAGTCGAGCGTCAGCAGCGCGTTCGCGCCGGTCAGCGCGATCGGGGCCGCGATCCGCACGTTCTGCTTCGCGTCGATGGCCACCCGCGCATTCGCGCCCGTCGCGCGCAGCGCGCCGTTGACCGACACGTCGCCCTGCCGGCTGGCCAGCGTCAATCGGTTGCCGCCGGCCCAGGTCACCGGCCCGTCGACCGATAGTTGCCCGCGTTCCGCGACCAGTTCGACATCGGTGGTCGCGAGATTGCGCGACAGCGTGTCGGCCACGATCGTGCCCGGCTGGTTCGCACCGGCCTTGACCGACACGTCGGACGACGCGATGCGCCAGGTGCCGACGCGCCCGTTGGTCGCGCGCGTGTCGACCATCGCGCCGAGCGCCACCTTCACGTCGGCGCCGCGGGTTTCGACCGTGCCGCCGTTGCCCGGCATTGTCGCACTCGCGTTCAGCACGCCCGCGACGTTGACGGTGCCGGCGTCGTGACCGTCCAGCGAGATCCGGCCCGCGGCATTCCTGAGCGTGCGCGCCTCGATGACGCCCTGGTTGTTGACCACCGTGCGCAGCAGCGTATCGGCGGTCTTCGCGCTCATCAGCACCTGCCCGCCGTCGGCCCTCAGCAACTGCTCGTTGCTGACCAGCGCGTTGACGATGCCCTGGTCGATCTGCACGCTGAGCAGCTTGCTGCCGTCGAAGTTCAGCGTGGCGTCGCTGCCCGCGCCCAGCGCGACGGTGCCCATCTGCGCCTGGACGATCCCCTTGTTGATGACTTTCGCGCCGAGCAGCGCGATCGCGCCGCCTTCGCCCGCCACGAGATTGCCGAAGTTCTGCACTTCGCTCGGAGACTGGCCGGAAAACCGGTAGCGGCCTGCCTCGAAGTCGTCGTTCCTGATATCCAGTGTCGTCGCCACCAGGCCGCCGACATTGACCTGCGCGCTCTTGCTGAACAGGATCCCGTTCGGATTGACGAGGAACACGCGGCCGTTCGCATCGAGATTGCCGTGGATTGCGCTGCCGTCCTGGCCGACGACCCGGTTCAGCGCGATCGACGCCGCGGACGGCTGGTTGAACGTGACGCGCTGCCCTTTGTCGATGTTGAACGTTTGCCAGTCCGTCACCAGCTTGTCGCTATGCTGGTTGATCGACATCTGCTGCCCGTTGTCGTAACGGTGAATGTCGCCTTTCCCGGACACGATCTTCTCGCCTGTCGGCAGCGCATGCACGGACGTCGCCGCACCGCAGGCGAGCAGCGCCAGCACCGAGACGACACGCGCACGCGTCGCGGACTTGCCGTGCCGGCGTGCCCGTTCGCCGGCGACCTGCCAGGCGCCTTGCGCATCGTTCCATATCAAAGAGTAGGTCTTGTTCACTTTCGTTTTTCCTTGTTGTGGTTGAATCCCTGCCGATGCCCGCGGCAGGACGGGTACTGCAAGCATTCCCGCCCCGTCGGTCACGGCGGCGCGAGCCGCGCCCGGTATTCGTGCGTTGCACCGCTGTCGTCGACGGCGTCGAACACGATCTCGCCCGGCCCCGCGCCGGCCTGCGTGCCGATCGGGATCTCGGCCCGGCCGAACGGCGCGACATCCGTCGCCGTGTTCGCCGGTACCGCACGCTCGCCGTTCAGCAACACGCGCGTCAGCGTCACGTAGTACGGCGTGGGATTGAGCGCGACGATCGACGACGCTGCCTTCGTGCCGGCGTGCGTCCATGCGAGCCGGTTCGGTGCGTCGTCCGGGTCGCCATCGAGACCGGGCGGCCGAACCAGCAGCTTCATCCTGAGCCGGTACGCGATGCGCAGCGCGTGGTCGCCCGCCGGCGCGGCCGGCGGTACTTCGAGCAGGTTGATCCAGAAACAGGATTCCCGGTCCGCGGCGAGGCCGCCGCCGACCGACTGCACACGGATCGACAACGGCTGCCCCGGATCGAGCCGGGCGAGCGGCGGCGCGACGACGAACGGCACGCGCAGGCGGCTCGGGTCGGCGTTCGCATCGCCATCGTCGATCCAGGCCTGGACGAGAATGGGGGCGTCCCCGCCGTTGCGCGCGAAGATCGTCAGTGCGCGCGCATCGCCCGGATAAACGAAGCGGGTACCGGTCACGGACAACGCTGCGTCGCACCGGACCGTGCCGAAGCTCGCGACGCAGGCCAGCGCCGCCGCGCGCACGATGCGGCCGGTGCCGGGACATCCGCGCAAACGGCGTGGCAACGTGCGGATGACGGAAGCGAAACGAAAAGCCGAGCCGTGCATCGGGCTAGCGCTCCTCGATACGGCCGGCCGACGGTACGGCCGCCGTCGGCATCACCGTCGCCGCGCGGCAGATGCCCGCCAGCGTCACATAGCCGCTACCCGAACGCTGCGCGGCCGGCACCGCGTAATCGATCACGCACTGCTGATCCGCGCGCGTACCCCATTCGACGCGAATCCGGCCGTCGTCCGCAGCACTGCGCACGAACAGGCGGCTGCCCTGTCCGACCACGCCGAGCGCCTCACCGGTACCCGCGTCGAGCGCACGCGCAGCGAACGGCAGCGGCCGACCGTCGTCGGTCTGCGCATCGATCAGCAGCGCGCGCGCCTTCAGCGTGTCGTAAGACAGCATGACGATCGAACCCGAGCGCGGGGCAACGCTGTGCGACACGGTCTTCAGTTCGACGTCCTCGGGCACGTCCTTCGGATCGATGTCGATCTTGTTGAGCTGATACGGAATGAGGCTCGGCACGATCGCGTAACCGAAGCGGTCGACGCGTGCGCTCGTGTTCGCAACCAGTGCGCCGCGCGCGTTCGGCGCGTGTACGACACCGATGGTCTCGCTCAACGTGGGCGCCGGTGTCAGGCCGCCCGGGTGCAGAACGAGGCCGCCCGTTGCGCTCGCCGACGCCTGCTGGTAGTCGCGCCCGATGCCGAGATTCGCCGACAGCGACACGGCCGGCCGCTGATAGCCGACGCCGAAACTGCCCGACGACGCCCGGTTGTTGCCGTCGTAGCTCGACGACAACGAATACGATCCATCGTTGCGCTCGCCGAAACGGCCCGCCAGGCTCGCCGAGGCGCTCGTACCGTTGCTGCTGTCGTGCGTCATCAGCGTGCTGAAGATCGGTGCGCGTCGCGCGTTGCGCCCCAGCGGAATCGATACGTTCAGGCTCGCGAGCGTGCTGCCCGCCCCGCCGCCGAACGACGGCTCCCGCGCGGACAGGTTGCGCACGCGCTGCACCGACGCGGTCACCGTGGCGTCGCGCCACTGCGTGCTGTAGCCGAGCGTGAAGCTGAGCGACTGTCCGCCTCCCGCCCAGTAGCTGAGCGCCGATCCGTTCGCATAGAGGTTGCCCGACCGCCCGATCCGCTGGCTCACGTTGAGATCGACCCGATTGCGCAGCCGCGAAAACGACGCCGCGCCCTGGTCGCTCCGGCCGTTCAGCAGCAACGCGTCGCGCAGGCCAAGATAGCCTTTCGTCGAGTAGCGATACGCGAGCAGCGAAAAGTTCGTGCCGCTGTTCGGCAGGTTCTTGCTGTATGACACGCGGATACTCGAGCCGGTCAGGCGCTCGCTGCCTGGCGGCTGGGTCCGCGCGATCGTGACGTCCGCCGCGAAGCCGCCGATCGACGTATTGAGCGCGACGCCCATCAGCATCGACTGGTAGCGGTTCGCGAACGCGGCGCCGCCGTAGGCCGTCACCGCATTGCTGACGCCACGCTGCATGGTGAACTGGCCGACGTACTGCGTGCCGATGTCGCCGCCGAGTTCGATCGCCTGCCCCGCCATCGCGCTGAACCGTGTGCTGCCGGGGCGCAGCAGCTGGACTGTCGTCGCGAACGGAACCACGAAGCTGCGCGTTTCGCCGTTGGCCTCGGTCACCGTCACGTTCAGGTCGCCGCCGTAGCTCATCGCCTGCAGGTTGTCGATCGCGAACGGTCCCGGCGCAACGGTCGTCTCGTGAACGAGATAGCCGCGCTGGTAGATCGATACCTTGGCATTCGATTGCGCGACGCCGCGCACGACCGGCGCGTAGTAGCGCTGCTCGTCGGGCAGCATCCGGTCGTCGCTGGCAATTTGTACGCCGCGAAACGACACGGCGTCGAACAGCGCACCGCTCGTCGAGCTTTCGCCGGCCAGCAACTGCGCACGCCAGTCGGGTAGATCGGTCTGCGCGTAAACGTAGCCGCGTTGATAGCGGGCGCCGCCGCGCTGCGACCAGGTGAGGTTGCCGTTGTGGCGAATCCGGAACCGCCCGGCGCTCGCGGCCATCGAAAGGCCCGTGTAGAGCTGCGAGAATTCGTAGCCGCCGGAACGCGTCGTGAACACGCTTGCGTTGTAGTTCAGCCACGCGGCCGGCACGCCGTTCGTCCAGTTCGCCGGATCGACGTAGGTACTCCGGCTGGCGAGCCGCATGTAGAACTGCGGCACCGTCAGATACAGTTTCTGTTCGGCCGCATCGAACGACAGCGCGGCGCCAGGCACGTATCGAGACGGTGCATCGCAGATCGGCCCGTCGGGCATCGGATTCGGCGGCTGGCTGGCGTCCTGGCCCCGCGCGCTTCGGTCGAGGTCAACGCCGGCCCGCTGCAGCAGCAGCCGGTCATAGCAAGGCAGCACGTCGCCACGCGCGTCGTGACGGAACGTGATGTCTTCCACGCCACGCCACTGCCCGTTGACGATCAGGTCTGCACGATGCACGCCCGGCGCGACGGCATTCGGACGCCCGAACGGCGTCGTATCGATCGGTTCGCTGTCCGGGCCATGCATCAGCATCGAATCGTCGAAGTGCGTCTCGCCGGCCGCCGGCGCAACCGGCGACGCGCTTGCGGTCGCGCGGCGCGCGTCTTCCCGCGCGACCGGGTCGATCGTATCCGCGACGGCGTTCGTGCCCGACGTCATCGCGACCGACGCGAACACGGAAGCGACCGCCAGCAGACAAGGCCGCTGCGGAAGCCGCGGGGCAAGCCTCGACGCGCATGAAGATTGGAAACCTGCTGAACTGCGCATGTGGATTCAGTTAATTCGCATGCCGAATCGATTATCCGGGACCGGCATGCTGGATCGTGCCTTCTGGATGCGTTGCGTGGACAGACTGCTCAGTCGGTCAATTTTTTGGTTATCGTGCTTTGCCCGCCGTAGTCGTCGATGGTCACGAAGCGCACGGCCGTCGGGCGATGCGACAGCGCGGCGGCGCCCTGCAACGGGAAGCGCTGGGAGCCGAACGGTGCGACCATCCCCCCACCGGCCGGGATGAACGTGCCGCCGATGTCGCCCTCGACCATCCCGAACGAAACGTAATACGGCGTCGGATTGGAAACCTCGAGCGATACCTGCCGTCCGCCCTCGTGCGACGCATCGGCAGACGCCTTCCACACCAGTTTGTCCTGCGCCGTTTCGACGTCGTTCGCGAGCGACGAGGGCCGGTAAAACATCTTGATGCGGGTTCGGAAGGCGAAGCGCAGCTGGTTGTCCGCGTCTTTCTGTACCGTCGGCACCTCGAGCACATTCAGCCAGAACACCGATTCACGGTCGACGGGCAACTGCGCCTGCATGTTCGTAATGCGCAGCACGGCGCCCCTCCCTGCTTCGACGCGCACCAGTGTCGGCGCAACCACGAATGGCGTGCGCATCTGTTCGGGCGGAACGTCGGCGCGGCCGTCGTCGATCCAGCTCTGCGCGAGTACGGGTTCGGTGCCCGAATTTTCCATCCGGACCGTCACGTCGCGAGCACGCTCGGGGAAAATCACCCGGGTACCGTCCAGCAAAAGCGCCGCCTGCGCCAGCGTGGCGCAGACGGCCCACGCCATGACACCGGACACGACTTGTAAATAAGGATAACGAATTGACAAGGTCATGACGTGGAACGAGAAATGCACCGATCAGTGGTAAGCGAGCATATAGCGGATGAACGAATTGCCCGAACCAGTCTTGATCGCATCCGGCGCGGCCGTCGACACGTACGATGCCGTATAGGTCAGGGTCGCGGCGTTGTTCGCGACGATCGCGACCTGGGCATCCGCGATGTTCTGCGGCGTGCCGAGCATGATCTTGCCGGCCTTTCCGTTACCCGCGTCGCTGATCTGGATCTCGACGCCTTCCGCCGGCTTCGTGCCGATGAGCTTCAGGTTGCCCGTCGCGGGATTGATGTTCACCGACACCGGATCGAATTCGATCACGACCTTCGTGCCGTTGGTACAGCCCGTGTTGCCGCCGATAGCCAGGTTGAACGTGACAGGCGTCGACGTCGCACCGATCTTGTCGAAGGTGCTCGGGCTGATGCTGTGGCCGAGCGACACCTCTTTCCGGTTGCCGGGGCCAGGAGCCTCGCCATTGATGTTGCAGGTGACGTCGGAGATGCTGCCGTTGAAATCGAGCTGGCCGTGGAACGCGTGGGAAACCGACGGCACCAGTGCGACACTCGCGATACCCGCTGCAACGCAACTCCGAAGCAGATTCATTTTCATCGTTGAATTCCTCTAAAAATGGATGATTTTTCTCGGAACAGACCGATCGGCACACGGGCATTCAACCCTTCCGCCGACTGCCCGCGACACGGATCGGATCGCCTTATTCCGGAAGACTGGATGATTCCGTCCGAAAAATGACGACCGAACCATTTTATTTACCCAAGCAACTTCCCGATATCGTACGAGTAAGAAATATCGGGACCATTTTTCCATTTACGAGAAATTCAAATGACCGCATAGGCCAACGATCGTGTCTTCTGCCTGCGGTCGCCGCTATTGGAGCGTGCCATGCCGGCCAGACCGCGCCTATGGCTCGTCAACCGGCATCCGACAAACGGCCCGACAGGGTGAAATGCGGCCCGATCGACACTTTTCATCGCATGCGGCACAAAGCCCCAAAAAAAATCGACGAATCCGTTCAGCGCTAACGATTATTTATCTTGAAAACAAACCAATCCGGAATGTCTCATTGATACAAATCAAAAATTTGACAAATCCCATAAGCAAACTTCTCAAACCTCCGCCTTTCACAAAGGAATTAACCGTACATATCGCGCATTGGAAACCGGATTTCGCTTTCCATACCGATTCGCCATCGCGAGCGGGCATTTCTTCCAGCGATCGCGTCGACGCACACACCGCGATGGACTTGTCCCATTCGCATCGTTCCGGGATGGATCCGGACCGACACCCACCCCGCCTCGGCCGGCAACGGACGCAGCACGCAAAAAAACGCCCGCTGCAAGCAGCGGGCGCGAATCCCAGTCAAGGAGGTGTCACACGAACTACGGGTTCAGAATAAAAGGAGCGCCGGCCGACGACAACGAATGGATCGCCATATCGATATCGCGTGCGCGTCGATACGCTTGCACGGGTTCGCACGAACATGGCCCGTCCGCTGAAAAAAAACGGCGCCCCGCCGCAATGGCGGGACGCCGCTGGTGGTGCGCCGGGGGGCTGCGCCGGCCGGATGGTCGGGCAGCGCCGTGCGCGATCACGGTTCGTTGCGCAGATACCCTTCCTTGCTCGGATCGCGCATCCGCCACGACACGATCAGCGAGATCGCGCACAGCACCGTCACGTACCAATAAAAGGTTTCCTCGCTGCCGATCGACTTGAACCACAGCGCGACATACTCGGCCGAGCCGCCGAAGATCGCGTTCGCGACCGCGTACGACAGGCCGACGCCCATCGCGCGCACTTCCGGCGGGAACATCTCGGCCTTGATGAGGCCGCTGATCGACGTATAGAAGCTGACGATCGCCAGCGCGACCGTGATCAGCACGAACGCGGCCACGGGGCTCGTCACGTCCTTCAGCGCATGCATCAGCGGCACCGTGCCGATCACCGCGAACGAGCCGAACAGGATCATCGACGTGCGGCGGCCGATCTTGTCGGACAGTGCGCCGAACACCGGCTGTATCAGCATGTAGACGAGCAGCGCGACGGTCATCACGTTGCTGGCCGTCTTCGCGTGCATGCCGGCCGTGTTCACGAGGTACTTCTGCATGTACGTCGTGAACGTATAGAAGATCAGCGAGCCGCCGGCCGTGAAGCCGACCACCGTCAGGAACGCGCCCTTGTGCCGCCACACGCCGCGGATCGTGCCGGCGTCCTTCTTGTCGCGCGATGCGCTCGTCGACGTCTCGTCGAGCGATTTCCGCAGGTACAGCGAGATCAGCGCGGCCGCCGCGCCGACGACGAACGGAATGCGCCAGCCCCACGCCTTCAGTTCATCGGTCGACAGCGTCTGCTGCAGGATCACGAGCACCAGCAACGCACAAAGCTGGCCGCCGATCAGCGTCACGTACTGGAACGACGCGAAGAAGCCGCGCCGGCCCTTCAGCGCGACCTCGCTCATGTAGGTCGCGCTCGTGCCGTATTCGCCGCCCACCGACAGGCCCTGGAACAGGCGCGCGACCAGCAGCAGCGCCGGCGCGAGCGCGCCGATCTGCGCATAGGTCGGCAGCACCGCGATCACGAGCGAACCGCCGCACATCATCAGCACCGAGATCATCATCGCCGCGCGGCGGCCGTGACGGTCGGCGATGCGGCCGAACAGCCAGCCGCCGATCGGGCGCATCAGGAAACCGGCCGCGAACACGCCGGCCGTGTTCAGCAGCTGCGTCGTCGTGTTGCCGCTCGGGAAGAACGCCGGCGCGAAGTACAGCGCGCAGAACGAGTAGATGTAGAAGTCGAACCACTCGACGAGGTTGCCCGATGAGGCGCCGACGATGGCGAACACGCGCCGCCGGGTGTCATGCGCGGACAGCGCAGCTTGGTCGGTCTGGACGTCCATGGATTGGTCTGTTCCTTTTAATGCTTTCTGGGCGAGACGGCTTGGGGGCCGCCGCGTGCGGTCGCTCGCGGCACCGGTTCCGGCGGCACGGCGCTACGGGATTTTAGCGAAATGTAAAGTAACAGGCTTTCCGGGTTCGTCCGGATGTAGAAAATTTTTCTCCCGCCGCGCGTTCGTCATATGAAAACGCCAGCCCGCAGGCTGGCGTCCGATGCAAACTATTCGAAAGCGGCGCTCACACGCGCACCTCCGGCGGCACGTAGCGGCACTCGTAGCGCTTGCGCACGGTGCCGGCCTCGTCGACGCTTTCCAGGTACACGTCGAACTGCCAGAGCCGCGCCATGTGCTTGAGCACTTCGTCGCTGTCGTTCGACAGGTGGCGGTTGTCGGTCATGAAGTGGCGCAGCGTGAGGCTGCGGTCGCCGCGCGTGTTCACGGCCCACACCTGGATGTTCGGCTCGCGGTGATGGATGTCGTACTGCCGCGACAACGCCTGCCGCACGTACTGGTAGCCGGAATCGTCGTGGATCGCCGACACCTCGAGCGAATCGCGCATGTCGTCGTCGAGCACCGAGAAGAGCCGCATCTCGCGGATCAGGTTCGGCGACAGGTACTGCGCGATGAAGCTCTCGTCCTTGAAGTTGCGCATCGCGTAGTGCATCGCCGGCAGCCACGGGGTGCCCGCGATCTCCGGAAACCACTTGTAGTCCTCTTCCGTCGGCGCTTCGCAGATCCGCCGGATGTCGCTCATCATCGAGAAACCGAGCGCGTACGGGTTGATTCCGCTGTAGTACGGTTTCGTGACGGGCGGCTGGTAGACCACGTTGCTGTGCGAATGCAGGAACTCCATCATGAAGCTGTCTTCCAGCTTGCCCTGGTTGTACAGCGTGTTCAGCAGCGTGTAGTGCCAGAACGTCGCCCAGCCTTCGTTCATCACCTGCGTCTGCCGCTGCGGGTAGAAATACTGGCCGATCTTGCGCACGATGCGGATCACTTCCCGCTCCCACGGCTCGAGCAGCGGCGCGTTCTTCTCCGCGAAATACAGCAGGTTCTCCTGCGGCTCGGACGGATAGCGGTCTTCCTGCTCCTCCATCAGCTCAGGTTTCTTGCCCGGCAGCGTGCGCCACAGTTCGTTCACCTGCGACTGCAGGTACGCCTCACGCTCGCGCCGCAACGCCGCTTCCTTCGACAGCGACGGCTTCTGCGGCCGCTTGTAGCGGTCGACGCCGTAGTTCATCAGCGCATGGCACGAATCGAGCAGTTCCTCGACGCGATCGAGCCCGTAGCGCTCCTCGCATTCCGCGACGTAGTTCTTCGCATACACGAGATAGTCGATGATCGCGTGCGCGTCGGTCCACAGCCGGAACAGGTAGTTGCCCTTGAAAAACGAGTTGTGCCCGTACGCCGCGTGCGCGATCACGAGCGCCTGCATCGTCATCGTGTTCTCTTCCATCAGATACGCGATGCACGGGTTCGAATTGATGACGATTTCGTACGCGAGGCCCATCTGGCCGCGGCGGTAGCTCTTCTCGGTCGAAAGGAAGTGCTTGCCGAACGACCAGTGGCGGTAGTTGACGGGCATCCCGACCGACGCATACGCGTCCATCATCTGTTCGGCGCTGATCAGTTCGAGCTGGATCGGGTAGATGTCGAGCTCGTATTGTTCGGCAACCTGCGAGATGTGCGTGTCGTATTCCTCGAGCAGTTCGAACGTCCAGTCGGACGGGCACGGCAGCGGCTTGCGTTCGGCAACGTTCATACGCGCTTCCTTTTGCCCGGAACCGGGCAAGTCGGCGGCCGGCGGCGACGGTTCGGCCTGCGCGCGTTGCTGCGATGCGGCAGGACCGGCCGTGTTGTCGCCGGAGGGGCGCGGCTCGTAGCCGCGCGACTCGTTGTGCAGATGGCGGGTCGTCATGACGTTTCCACCTGCTTTTCGAACAATTCGCGAAACACCGGGTAAATGTCGGCAGCCGATTCCACTTTTTTCATCGCGAGATGCGGTTGCGACAGCGCCAGTTGCGCGTATTCCAGCCACAAATTCTGCTCTTCCGGCGCGACCTGGATATACGCGAAGTAACGCGTCTTCGTGAGGATATCCTCTTCCAGGATTTTGCGACACTTGGGCGAATCATCGGTCCAGTTGTCGCCGTCGGACGCCTGCGCGCCGTAGATGTTCCATTCGGTCGGCGAGTAACGCTCGTTCTGCACCTTGCGCATCAGTTCGAGCGCGCTCGACACGACCGTGCCGCCGCTCTCGGTCGAATGGAAGAAGGTATCCTCGTCGACTTCCTCGGCGCGCGTATGGTGACGGATGAACACGACCTCGATGCGCTCGTAGTTGCGCTTGAGGAACAGGTAAAGCAGGATGAAGAAGCGCTTCGCGAGATCCTTGCGCTGCTCGTCCATCGAGCCCGACACGTCCATCAGGCAGAACATCACGGCCTGGCTCGACGGCTGCGGCTGCTTCACGCGGTTGATGTAGCGCAGGTCGAACGGATCGATGAACGGAATCCGCCAGATGCGCCCCTTCAGGTGATGGATCTCGGCCTCGAGCGTCGCGATTTCCGCGCGGCGGTCTTCCGGATCGCTCTTCATCGCTTCGAGCTGTGCCTCGAGTTCGCGCAGCTCGTTGACGAGCGGCGAGCCGAGCGCGATGCGCCGGCCGAGCGCGCTGCGCAGCGAGCGCACGACGTCGATGTTGTTCGGCGTGCCTTCCGCCGACCAGCCCGCGCGCACGTTCTTCCAGCTCGGCACCGTCAGCAGGTGCGTCTTCACGAGGCGCGGCAGCTCGAGATCGTCGAAGAAGTACTGCATGAACTCGTCGCGCGACAGCTCGAACACGAAGTCGTCCTGCCCTTCGCCCTCGTTGCTCGCCTGACTGCCGCCGCCGCCCGAACCGCCCTGCGGGCGCGGGATCTTGTCGCCGCGCACGTAGTCCTCGTTGCCGGGATGCACGTATTCACGGCGCCCGCCCGGCCCGTGCCGGAAATTCGGCTCCGCGATGTCCTTGCGCGGGATCGTGATGCTCTGCGTGCTCTGGATATCCTTGATGCTACGGTCGCGCACCGCGTCGGACACGGCACGACGAATGTAGTTCTTGACGCGACGCAAAAAGCGTTCGCGGTTGGCGATACTCTTGTTCTTGCCGGCCAGCCTGCGGTCGATGATTTGATGAAGCACTGCCGGTCTCCCGCTCGAAAGTCGATATGCCGGGACGCTCGCCGCACATGCCGTCTCCCGTCATGCGGGCGGCGCCCCTGAAAGCGCCCGTGCGGACTCGCCGCACGGGCTCGGTACCGCGCGCGTCATGACGACTTGCGCACGCGCAGATACCAGTCGCAAAGCAGCCTCACCTGCTTCGGCGTATAGCCCTTCGCGACCATCCGGTTTACAAAGTCCTCATGCTTGCGCTGCTCCTCCGCCGAACCCTTTGCGTTGAACGAAATCACCGGCAACAGTTCCTCGGTGTTCGAGAACATCTTCTTCTCGATCACGACGCGCAACTTCTCGTAGCTCGTCCACACGGGGTTCTTGCCGGCATTCGCCGCCCGCGCACGCAACACGAAGTTCACGATCTCGTTGCGGAAATCCTTCGGATTGCTGATGCCGGCCGGCTTCTCGATCTTCTCCAGCTCCGCGTTCAGCGCGGCGCGATCGAAGCTCTCGCCCGTATCGTGATCGCGGAATTCCTGATCCTGGATCCAGAAGTCGGCATACGTGACGTAGCGGTCGAAGATGTTCTGGCCGTACTCCGAATACGACTCGAGGTAGGCCGTCTGGATCTCCTTGCCGATGAAATCCGCGTAGCGCGACGCGAGCACGTCCTTCACGAAGGACAGGTACTTCTGCTCGGTTTCCGGCGGGAACTGCTCGCGTTCGATCTGCTGTTCGAGCACGTACATCAGGTGCACGGGGTTGGCCGCAACCTCGCTCGAATCGAAGTTGAACACGCGCGACAGGATCTTGAACGCGAAGCGTGTCGACACGCCCGTCATCCCTTCGTCCACACCCGCGTAGTCGCGATATTCCTGGTAGGACTTCGCCTTCGGATCGGTGTCCTTCAGATTTTCGCCGTCGTACACCTGCATCTTCGAGAACAGGCTCGAATTCTCCGGCTCGTGCAGGCGCGACAGCACCGAGAACTGCGACATCATCTTCAGCGTGCCCGGCGCGCATACGGCCTCGGCGAGCGACGAGTTGCGGATCAGCTTCTCGTAGATCTTGATCTCTTCCGACACGCGCAGGCAGTACGGCACCTTCACGACGAAGATCCGGTCGAGCAGTGCCTCGTTGTTGCGGTTGTTGCGGAACGCCTTCCACTCCGACTCGTTCGAGTGCGCGAGGATGATCCCGTCGAACGGAATCGCGCCGAAGCCCTCGGTGCCCTTGAAGTTGCCTTCCTGCGTGGCGGTCAGCAGCGGGTGCAGCACCTTGATCGGCGCCTTGAACATTTCGACGAATTCGAGCAGGCCCTGGTTCGCGAGGCACAGGCCGCCCGAGTAGCTGTATGCGTCGGCGTCGTCCTGCGCATACTGCTCGAGCTTGCGGATGTCGACCTTGCCGACCAGCGACGAGATGTCCTGGTTGTTCTCGTCACCCGGCTCCGTCTTCGCAATGCCGATCTGCCGCAGGATCGACGGATAGCGGCGCACGACGCGGAACTGGCGGATGTCGCCGTTGTATTCGTGCAGGCGCTTGACGGCCCACGGGCTCAGGATGCTCTTCAGGTAGCGGCGCGGAATGCCGTACTGTTCCTCGAGGATCGGGCCGTCTTCGTCGTAGTCGAACAGCCCCAGCGGCGATTCGTTGACGGGCGAGCCCTTCAGTGCATAGAACGGCACGCGCTCCATCAGTTGCTTCAGACGCTCGGCGATCGACGACTTGCCGCCGCCCACCGGACCGAGCAGGTAGAGGATCTGCTTCTTCTCTTCGAGCCCTTGCGCGGCGTGGCGGAAATACGCGACCACCTGCTCGATCACTTCCTCCATTCCGTAGAACTCACGGAATGCGGGATAGACCTTGATGACCTTGTTCGCGAAGATCCGCGACAGGCGCGGCTCGTTGCGGGTATCGATGTGTTCAGGTTCCCCGATTGCTGCCAGCATGCGTTCACCAGCCGTCGCGTACGCGGATGGATCGTTCTTGCAGAGCGCGAGATACTCCTCCAGCGAGAGCTCTTCCTCTCGCATTTTTTCGAAGCGGTTCGCGAAGCTGCTGTAAATATCCATGCTACCTCCCTCGCCTGAGTCTGAAGACGTGCCTGCCTTCGTACGACTGCGCAGAAGCAAGCGCGTTCGAATTCATCCTAAACCCTTTCTAATTTTTTTTCACGAACTCTTCGTATGAAGTTCGTCATTCTCGACAACACCGCTTGGACAACGTATTTCGTCGTTTTACAATCGACCTCCCGAGCCGCAGAAACTGCATCCGTCGCGTCTCGTCGAACAACGGATCGTCTTGTGCGTTGGACACTTCCGACGTCGTCACGCCCCCCTTCATCCCTATACGTTCGAGCCGTCGTTTACGACGACACGCCGCGCGCACCGTTACAATTTTTTTGCCGTGCCCCTTACGGAGATACCCGTACGACGGATGCGGGAACACGACGCGCACCGTTGCGCGTATTGCGCGCATCCGTCGGTGCTGGTCGCGCGATGTATGCGACGATGCGTGACCGTTCACGCGCGCTGTCACATTTTGTCCGCCGCCGAAACGACGACGCCCGCATGTCGCGGGCGTCGTTCGTCACCAAATGGGGATAGATGCGCGGCACGCGCGAATCAGAAGGTCTCCCAGTCGTCACCGCCGGCGGCAGCAGCGACCGGCGCCGCTGCGGGCGCTGCGGATGCAGCCACGGGCTTGCGCGCCGGCATCGCCGCAGCCATGCGCTTCGGCGGTGCATCGCGATCGTCGCGCGCAGCAGCCTGTTGTGCCGGTGCCGGCGCGGCAACCGCCGCCGCGGGGGCGCGCGATGCGTGACGCACTGCGACCGGCGCGACGGCGCCCGGGCGTGCCGCTTCGTCGTCGAGCTGGAATACCGACGCCGTTTCACGCAGGCGCGCGGCCTGTTCATCGAGCGACTGCGCGGCGGCCGCGGCTTCCTCGACGAGCGCCGCATTCTGCTGCGTGACCTCGTCCATCTGCGCAACGGCGCGCGCCACCTGGTCGATCCCGCCGCTCTGTTCCTCGGACGCCGCGGCGATTTCGCCCATGATGTCCGTCACGCGCTGCACCGCACCGATCACGTCGCTCATCGTGCGCCCCGCTTCGTCGACCAGCGTGGAACCCGACCGGATGCGCTCCACCGACGCGTCGATCAGCGCCTTGATCTCCTTGGCCGCGGTCGACGAACGCTGGGCGAGGCTGCGCACCTCGCCCGCGACGACCGCGAAGCCGCGCCCTTCCTCGCCCGCGCGTGCGGCTTCGACGGCCGCATTCAGCGCAAGAATGTTGGTCTGGAACGCGATTCCCTCGATGATCGCGATGATGTCCGCGATCTTGGCCGAGCTGTCGTTGATCTCGCCCATCGTGCCGACCACCTGGCCGACCACCGTATTGCCCTTGTTTGCAATCTCCGATGCATTCGCGGCCAGCGCGCTTGCCTGGCGTGCATTGTCCGCGTTCTGTTTCACGGTGCCGGTCAGCTGTTCCATGCTCGATGCGGTTTCCTGCAGCGCAGCGGCCTGTTCCTCGGTGCGCGACGACAGGTCGATGTTGCCGGCCGCGATCTGGCGGGCCGCGGTCGCGATCGACTCGCTGCCGCCGCGCACGGTGCGAACCGTGTCGACGAGCCCCCGCTGCATCTTCGCGAGGCCGTCGAGAAGCTGGCCCATCTCGTCGCGCCGGTGCACGACGATCGGCCGGCGCAGGTCGCCTGCGGAAATCGCGTCGAAATGCGCGAGCGCGTCCGCGATCGGGCGGCCGATCGCGCGGCTCAGCGTCAGCCACGACAGCAGCGCGGCGCCGATGCCGGCCGCGAGCGCGACGATCGACAGCACGCGCAGCGTGTCGTACACCGATTGCGCATGATCGAAGCCCTCCTTTGCACCGGTGAACTGGAAGTTGCGCAGCGCTTCGCCCGCCACCGAGAGCTCGGTGTAGAGCGCCTGGAGCTGCTTGGCGCCGTCGCCGATGCGATCGCGCTGGTCGGCCACGACGATGCTCACGAACGCGTCGCAACTGCGTTGCAGCGCCAGCCGCTTCGCGGCGACATCCTGCGCCAGGCGATCCTCCTCCGCGTCGCGCGGCAGCGCGAGGTATTTCTGCCACCACGCGTCGGACTGCGTGCGCATCGCGCGGCTGCGCTCGATGGCCGCCGCCGAGTCGGGCGTGCCGGACAGCAGCGCCGCGCGGTCGAGCGCGAGGCGCTCGCGCGCGGCGAACATTTCCGCGACCGCCACGTCGACCGCACTCGGCATCTGGTTCGTGAAAATCTCGCGCGTCGAGTCGTTCGCACGCGTCATCCCGTACAGCCCGAGCACGCCGGTTACGCCCAGCAGCACCGCCAGAAACGCCATCGTCAAACCGATGCGCGCACGAATCGTCAGGTTTCTGAAGACCATCATCCTTCCTGTGTTGCGTCGTCATGAACGGGCCGGGCCCGTTGGCTCGAAGCATTGCTTCACTCCGTGCATTTACGACCGTACGCTGCACAACTTGATGGTTTCCACGGTATTTTTTCGAATTATTCGTCTGTTTATTTCATCCTTCTGAATAATTGGCGCGAGATCCGGGCGGCGACAAACAGGATGGGAGAAGGCTCGCGCGACGCCGGCCGGGGCAGCAGACACGGCCGGGCCGTCTCGTGCGACGGGCCGGCCGTCATGCGGCATCAGGGATCCAGCCCTATTCGGCCAGTTCCGCGAGTGTCGGAATCGACGGCTGCGCGCCCGCTCGCGTGACCGACAGCGCCGCCGCGCGTTGCGCGAAGCGGATGGCCGTGTCGACGTCCGCGCCGGCTGCGATCCGCGCGGAAAAGCCGCCGATGAAGGTATCGCCGGCTGCCGTCGTGTCGACGGCCTGCACGGTCGGGGCCGGATAATGCCGCGCGGTGCCGTCGGCCGTCAGCGCGAGCACGCCGCGCGCGCCGAGCGTGACCAGCACGTTACGCGCGCCGCCGGCCTGCAGCGCACGCGCGGCGGCTTCGGCACCGGCCGGATCGCGCACCGGCAGCGCGGTGAGCGCGGCCGCCTCGACTTCGTTCGGGATCAGGTAATCGACGAGCGGCAGCCAGCCGTCCGGCAGCGGCGCGACGGCCGGGGCCGGATTGAGCACCACCGTGCGGCCGAGCCGCCGCCCGGCCGACAGTGCCGCGAACACGGCATCGGGCGGCGTCTCGAGCTGGCAAATCAGCACGTCGGCCGACGCCAGCGCGGCTTCGTGCCGTGCGATCGTATCGGTCGTGACCTCGCCGTTGCCGCCCGCGACGATCACGATCGCGTTCTGGCTCGCATCGTCGACGACGATCAGCGCGACGCCGGTCGACGCCGACGCGCTCGTCGCGAGCCCCGTGCAGTCGATGCCCTCGGCTTCGAGGCCCGCGCGCAATGCCGCGCCGTGCGCGTCCGCGCCGACGCAGCCGATCATCGCGACCTGCGCGCCGAGCCGCGCGGCGGCAACGGCCTGGTTGCCGCCCTTGCCGCCGGCCGCCTGCGCGAACGCGTGCCCGGCGAGCGTTTCGCCCGGCAGCGGCAGCCGCGGTGCCCGCACGACGAGATCCATGTTCAGGCTGCCGACCACCGTCACGCGGCCGGCGCCCGCAGCGGCCGCCGTCATGCGCGACCGCCTGAGCCGGCCGGTTCGCGGTAGATCGCCGTCGATTCGCGCAGCACGAGGCGCGGCGACACGACGCGACGGCGGCTCGGCACGGCCGTCGAGCCGCCGCCGATCCTCTCGATCAGCGTCTGCGCGGCCATTTCGCCGAGCGCGCGCACCGACTGGCCGACCGTCGACAGCGCAGGATACGTGTAGCGGGAAAATTCGATGTCGTCGAAACCGATGATCGAGCAGTCGTCGGGCACGCGCAGCCCGCGCTCGGCGGCCGCGCGCAGCGCGCCGACGCCCATCAGGTCGTTGCCCGCGAAGATCGCGCTCGGCCGCACCGATTCGAACAGCCGCGACGCCGCGTGATAACCGCCGAGGCACGAAAAGTCGCTTTCCGCGATCGCGCCCGGCACGATGTCGACCCCGCGCTCGGCCATCGCGCGGATGAAGCCGTGCACGCGCATCGCGCTGACGGCCGTGTCGGTCGGCCCGGTGATGCAGCCGATCTTCGCGTGCCCAAGTTCGAGCAGGTGGCGCGTCGCCAGGTACGCGCCGCGTTCGTGGTCGATCTGCACGAGATCGGCCGCGAGCCCCTCGATGTTGCGGTCGACGACGACCAGCGGCGCATGCGTGTCCGCGAGCGTCTGCGCCAGCACCGCATCCTCGCCTGCCGATGCGACGATCAGCCCGTCGATGCGCTTTTCCTGCAGCACGCGCAGGTAGTTGCGCTGCTTCACGGGATCGTCGTCCGAGTTGCAGAAGAACACGCAATAGCCGTTGGCCGCGCACTGATCCTCGATGCCGCGCGCAAGCTCCGCGAAGTACGGATTCGTGCTGTTCGGCACGACGAGGCCGATGGTCGCCGTCGCCCGCGCCTTCAGCGAGCGCGCCACGGCCGATGGCACGTAGTTCAGCTCGCGGATTGCGCCCTCGACCTTCGCACGCACATCCGCGGACACCGGCCGCGAATTGTTCACCACGTGCGAGACGGTCGTAAACGACACGCCCGCCATGGCCGCCACATCCTTGATCGTCGCCATTTCCCGTTTCTCTCTGGTCTGTTCTGTCTGTCTTTCTACCGCGCGCGTGCGCGCCGGCTGCGATACGTATCGAGCACGACCGCCACCACGATCACCGCGCCGGTGATGATCCGTTTCGTCGGCTCGTTCGCGCCGATCTGCGCCAGCCCCGCGGCCAGCACGGAGATGATCAACACGCCGAAGAACGTGCTGATCACCGAGCCGCGCCCGCCCATCAGGCTCGTGCCGCCGATCACGACAGCCGCGATCACCTGCAGTTCGAGGCCCACGCCCGCGTTCGGATCGGCCGCCTCGAGCCGCGAAATCTGGAACAGCGATGCGAGCCCCGCGAGCGCGCCCATCAATGCGAATACGAGGATTTTATACGGCCGCGGGTTAACCCCGGCAAGTCGGACGGCTTCCTCGTTCGTGCCGATCCCGACGAGATAGCGTCCGAACACGGTGCGCGTGAGCACGAACTGGGCTGCGATCATCACCGCGACCGCGATCAGGAATGCCGGCGAGATGCCGAGCGCGATCGGGTTCGACAGGAAATCGAACGCGTCGCCGATATAGGCCGTGCGCGAATTCGTCAGCTGATAGGCGAGGCCGCGCGCGGCCTCCAGCACGCCGAGCGACACGATGAACGACGGGATCCGCCAGCCGACCGTGACCGCGCCCGTCAGCGCGCCGGTGGCGGTCGCGACCGCGATCCCGATCAGCGCGGCCGGCAGCGGCCCCCACTGCCATTTCAGCGCGGCGACGCTGACCATCGACGCGGCGAGCGCAAGCACCGAGCCGACCGACAGGTCGATCCCGGCGATGATCAGCACGAAGGTCATCCCGACCGACATCACGACGAGATCGGGAATCTGGTTCGCGATCGTGCTGAACGTGTCGTAGGTCAGGAAATGCGAACTCAGCGCCGAAAACAGCGCGATCATCGCGGCCAGCGCGCCGGCGAGCCCGAGATAGTTCGACAGGCCGAGCCGCGTGCCGGACAGCGTGCGCGCGCGGCGCCCCGTCACGTCCTGCTGCGCGCCTGCATCGGTCGGGGATACGGGAGGCTGGGTCATTGCGGTCGTCCTGTCGTCGAAGTGCCGGGAGCGGCGCCCTGCGCCGGTCCCGCGTCCGGATGCTGCGCGCCGCCCGGCGGCGTCTCGCGGCCGAAGCCGGCGAACGCCGCGGCCAGCAGCGCATCCTGGGTCCAGTTGCCGCGCTCGAACACGGCGGTCATGCGCCCGGCCGACATCACGCCGATCCGGTCGCAGATCAGCATCAGCTCGCGCAGGTCGCTCGACACGACGACGAGCGCGCGGCCTTCGCGCGCGAGCGCGCCCATCAAAGTGTAGATCTCGAATTTGGCGCCGACGTCGATCCCGCGCGTCGGTTCGTCGAACAGCAGCACGCCCATGTCGCGCGCGAGCCAGCGGCCGATCACGACCTTCTGCTGGTTGCCGCCCGACAGCTCGCCGACCGCCTGCGCGGCGCCGTGCGTGCGGATCCGCAGCGCGTCGATCTGCCGCTCGGCGAGCGCCGTTTCGCGCGCTGTGTCGACGATGCCGCCGCGCGCGAGCCGGTCGAGCTGGCCGAGCGACACGTTCGCGGTGACCGACTGCGACAGCAGCAGCCCTTCACCCTTGCGATCCTCGGTAATCAGTGCGATGCCATGCTTCACCGCATCGACCGGCGAACCGATCCGCGCCGGTTTCGGCGGCTGGCCGACCGCGATCATCCCGGCATCGGGCGTATCGGCGCCGTAGATCAGCCGCAGCAATTCGGTGCGCCCCGCGCCGATCAGCCCCGAAATGCCGAAGATCTCGCCCGCGCGCACCTCGAGCGACACGTCCCGCACGGCCGACCCGCGTGTGAGGCCCGACACGACTAGCCGCGGCGCGCCGATATGGCGTTCGCCGAGATCGATGTGCTCGCCGACCTCGCGCCCGACCATCAGCGTGACGAGCCGGTCGGACGTCGTCGCCGCCATGTCGCCCGCATGCACGAGCCGGCCGTCGCGCAGCACCGCGACGCGCTCGGCGACGCGCGCGAGTTCCTCGAGCCGATGCGAGATGTAGACGATCGCGACACCGCGCGCCTTCAGCCGGTCGATCTGCTCGAACAGCAGCGCGACTTCGCGTGCGGTCAGCATCGCGGTCGGTTCGTCGAGGATCAGCACGCGGCAGTCGCCGATCAGGTTGCGCGCGATTTCGACCATCTGTTGATGGCCGATGCCGAGCGCGCCGACGGGCGTATCGGGATCGACCGTGTCGAGCCCGACCTGCGCCATCGCGGCGCGCGCGTCGTCGCGCAGCCGCGCGCGGTCGATGATCCCGAAGCGCCGCGGCAGGCGGTTCAGGAACAGGTTTTCGGCAACCGTCAGCGTTGGCAGCAGGTTCAGCTCCTGCATCACCATGCGCACGCCGAGCGCCTCGGCCTGCGTGCGGCTCGCCGGCGCATACGCTTGGCCGCCGAGCTGCATCGTGCCGGCGGTCGGTTCGACGAGCCCGCCGATGATCTTGGACAGCGTGCTCTTGCCGGCGCCGTTCTCGCCCGTCAACGCGAGCGCCTGGCCCGCCGCGAGCGTCAGCGTGACGTCGGCGAGCACGGGTTCGGCATAGGTCTTGCCGATGCCGGATACGGACAGCACCGGGGCGGCTGAACGGGAGGGTTGGAAGGTCGGTTCCATCGCGATCCTGGTTGCGGCCGCGCGCACGCGGCGCGCGGGTGTGACGCTCACTAGTGCATGTGCATGCCGTGGCCGTGATCGCGCTCACACCGGATAACGGCCGCCGCGCCCGATTCTTGAGGGCGGCGGCCGCACCGGCGCGGCGTCACTTCGTCACGAGATCCACCGGCGTCTCGACCACGCCGGACATGTCGGCCTGCTTGCGATGCTCGGCGATCGCCTTGAGCGCCGTGTCGATGCCGAACACGGCCTGCTTCGCCGCGTACTGATCGGCGGTCGCGAGCACGCGGCCGTCCTTCAGCATCGGCTTGATCGCGTTGATGTTGTCGTAGCCGACCACGGCCACCTTGCCCTGCTTGCCGGCCGCGCGCACGGCCGACACGGCGCCGATCGCCATGTTGTCGTTGCCGCACAGCAGCGCCTTCAGGTTCGGGTATTCGTTGAGCATCGCGGCAGCCACCGCATTGCCCTTGTCGATCTCCCATTCGCCGGACTGCACCGATACGACCTTCATCCCGCCCGCCTTCATCGCGTCCTCGAAGCCGGCCGTGCGCTGCTGCGCATTGGTCGTCGTCGACACGCCTTCGAGGATGCCGACCTGGTCGCCCGCCTTCAGCTTCTTCGCGAGGTAGTCGCCGATCTTGCGCGCGCCCTTGCGGTTGTCGGGGCCGACGAACGGCACGTTCAGGTTCTTCGACTTCAGCACGTCGGGATCGAGCCGGTTATCGATGTTCACGACGATGACACCCGCGTCGACGGCCTTCTTCACGACCGGCACGAGCGCCTTCGAATCGGCCGGCGCGAGCACGATCGCGTCGACCTTCGACACGATCATCTGCTCGACGATGCGGATCTGGTTCGCGGTGTCGGTCTCGTCCTTGATGCCATTGGTGATCAGGTCGAACTGATTCGCGTTGTGTTTCTGGTATTCCTTCGCGCCGGTTTCCATGGTCAGGAAGAACTCGTTGGCGAGCGACTTCATCACGAGCGCGACCTTCGGCTTGGCCGCAGATTGCGCGTGGACGGCCGGTGCGGCGGCGACCGCGACGGCGGCCAGCGCGGCGGTCAGGAAGCGACGGCGAAAGCGGACATTCATACACATCTCCTGGCGACTGGCCCGAAGGGCCGGACTGTTGTTTTAATGTAAGCAAACGTTTGCGCCACACTACCCGGGCAATGGCCATCGATGCTGCTGTCGGTACCACGGAATGGAAGCGAGGCAGACGGCCGACTGCCTGGCGCGTGCTGTTGTTTACGCGCCGCCGCCGGCTGGAAGCCGGCGGAGTGAAGGCTATGCTGTACCGATTCGCTTCGGCGCGCAACCTGTCTGATCAATATTTAAGGGTTTTTTCGGAGTGCGCGATCGTGCGTCGCGACGCGCAAAAGCCACACTTGCGCAGGCCGCCGCGCGTCACGCAGGGACCTGCGGCACCGGCTCGTCTTCATCGGCCGACGGCGGCTCGCCGAAGCGGTTCGCATGCGGCGTCCGGCAACGAAGCCGTTCATCACAAACTAAGCGATCGCGCCGACGATCGGCACGAAGTGCAGCAGCATCCACCACCCGACTTGTCGATGCCGTGCAACCGCTTCACGCCGACGGCAAGCAACGACCACACGGCGACGGCACATCCGCCGCTGCCTCGTGCATCGCCTCCGGCGCGCGCATGCCGCGCCGCCCGGGGCAACCACCCGAACGGCGCGCGAAGCGCTGCCGTCAGATGGCTTCGCGCAACATCCCCGCGATTTCTGCTTCGTTCAGGTGCGGCGCGAACATCTCGATCAGCCGGTACGCATACGCGCGCAGGAACGCGCCCTTGCGCAGCCCGACCCGCGTCGTGCTCGCCTCGAACAGGTGCTGCGTATCGAGCGCGACGAGGCCCGTGTCGCGCTGCGGATCGTAAGCCATCGCCGCGACGACGCCGATCCCCATCCCGAGCTCGACATAGGTCTTGATCACGTCCGCGTCGATCGCGGTCAGCACGACGTCGGGCACGGCACCCGCCGCCGTGAACGCCTGGTCGATGTGCGAGCGGCCCGTGAAGTCCTGGTCGTACGTGATGATCGGGTACTCGGCGATTTCGTCGAGCGTCAGGTTCTCGCGGCCGACGAGCGGATGGCCCTTCGGCACGACGACCGTGTGGTGCCACGAATAGCACGGGAACGTGACGATGTCCGGATAGCGGTCGAGCGCCTCGGTCGAGATGCCGAGATCGGCCTCGCCGTTCAGGATCATCTGCGCGATCTGCTGCGGGCTGCCCTGACGCAGCGCGAGATGCACCTTCGGGAACACGTCGGTGAACTGCCGGATCACCTTCGGCAGCGCGTAGCGCGCCTGCGTGTGCGTGGTCGCGACGACGAGGTGGCCGCTGTCCTGGTCCGCGAACTGGCGTGCGACGCGGCGCAGGTTCTCGGCGTCGAGCAGCATCCGCTCGATCAACTGGTGCACGGCCTTGCCCGGCTCCGTGAGGCCCGTCAGCCGCTTGCCGCGCCGAATGAAGATGTCGACGCCCAGCTCATCCTCGAGATCCTTGATCTGTTTCGACACGCCCGACTGCGACGTGTACAGCACGTTCGCGACTTCCGTCAGGTTCATGTTCTGGCGCACCGCTTCGCGCACGAACCGCAATTGCTGAAAATTCATGGGTATGCCTCTTAGGCTGTCGTTGTTTGATGGTCGAATCGGAGCGAATTCCGCCCCCTGCCCTGCATGCTCGCTTCAACGCGCGGGAAACACGCGCACTGCGCGCGGCACGGCCGTCGCGCCGTCGCCGACCTGCAGCGAGAGCGCACGCCATGCATCGCGATCGAGTTCCGCCTCGAGTGCGCCGCCCGCGCGCGCCTCGAGCTCGACGCGCACCGAGCCGCCCAGCGGGATCACGCGGCGCACGTCCACGGCGATGCCGTCCCGGTGCCCTTCTCCTGCCGGCCAAAGCTGCAGGTCGTGCGGCCGCACGTATGCGTTCGCGGGGCCCGCGAAGTCGGCGTCCACCTCGATCGGCGCAGCAGCGCCCTCGGCGACGAAGCCGCGCCCGGCGACCGTGCCCGGCAGCCGGTTCGCCGCGCCGAGGAACTCGTACACGAACGCGCTCCGCGGATGATCGTAGACGTCCTGCGGGCTGCCGACCTGCTCGACGTGGCCGCGGTTCAGCACGACGATTCGATCGGCCACCTCCAGCGCCTCCTCCTGGTCGTGCGTGACGAAGATCGTCGAGATGTGCAGGTCGTCGTGCAGGCGGCGCAACCAGCCGCGCAGCTCCTTGCGGACCTTCGCGTCGAGCGCGCCGAACGGTTCGTCGAGCAGCAGCACCTTCGGCTCGACCGCGAGCGCACGGGCCAGCGCGATGCGCTGGCGCTGGCCGCCCGACAGCTCGGACGGATAGCGCTGCGCGAGCCAGTCGAGCTGCACGAGCTTCAGCAGCTCGTGCACCTTGTCGCGAATCGCGGCTTCCGACGGCCGCTCGCGGCGCGGCTTCACGCGCAGCCCGAACGCGACGTTCTCGAACACCGTCATGTGGCGGAACAGCGCGTAATGCTGGAACACGAAACCGACCTGACGGTCGCGCGCGCCGACCGACGCGACGTCGAGCCCCTGCAGCACGACCTGGCCGGCGTCCGCGTGCTCGAGGCCCGCGATCACGCGCAGCAGCGTGGTCTTGCCGCAGCCGGACGGCCCGAGCAGCGCGACCAGCTCGCCGGGCGGGAAGTCGAGCGACACGTTGTCGAGCGCCGTGAAATCGCCGAAGCGCTTCTGAAGGTTACGGACGGTGATACCCATTCTGGTTGCCTCTTTACGATTTCGACGAAACGGCGGCGACAGGGCCGGCATGTACGGGAACGGCGTCGCGCGCGCCGGCCAGTTCGGCGGCGAGATGACGCTCGGCGAGCAGCTTCAGCGCGAGCGTGACGAGCGCGAGCAGCGCCAGCACCGACGCTACCGCGAACGCCGCCGCGAAGTTGTATTCGTTGTACAGGATCTCGACGTGCAGCGGCATCGTGTCGGTCACGCCGCGGATGTGGCCCGACACGACCGACACCGCGCCGAATTCGCCCATCGCGCGCGCGTTGCACAGGATCACGCCGTACAGCAGGCCCCACCTCACGTTCGGCAGCGTCACGCGGCGGAAGATCTGCCAGCCCGACGCGCCGAGCACGCGCGCGGCTTCTTCCTCGTCGGTGCCCTGCGCCTGCATCAGCGGAATCAGCTCGCGCGCGACGAACGGGAACGTGACGAAGATCGTCGCGAGCACGATGCCCGGCACCGCGAAGATGATCTGCACGTCGTGATCCTGCAGCCACGGCCCGAGCCAGCCCTGCGCGCCGAACAGCAGCACGTACACGAGGCCCGAGATCACCGGCGACACGGAGAACGGCAGGTCGATCAGCGTCGTCAGCAGCGCCTTGCCGCGGAATTCGAACTTCGCGATCGCCCACGATGCGCACACGCCGAATACGAGATTCAGCGGCACGGCGATCGCGGCGACGATCAGCGTGAGCTTGATCGCCGCCCATGCGTCGGGATCGGCCAGCGATTCGAGATAGAAGCCGACGCCCTTTCTCAGCGCCTCGACGAACACCGCGGCGAGCGGCACGACGAGGAAGAACGCGAGGAACACCAGCGCGATACCCGTGAGCAGCCAGCGCACGACGCGCGACTCGCTGACGGGGTCGAGCCGGTTCGCGGCGCGTCCTTGCGCGGCCGACGACGGGGTTTTCAGCACGACGGTGGCCTTCTGGCTCATTGCTGGCCTCCTGCCGCGGTTGCGGCGACGGTCGCGGGCGCGGGGCCGCTTGCGCCCTTGCCGGACGAGCCGCGGCTCGTCCGGCGCTGCAAATACCATTGCAGCGTGTTGATCAGCAGCAGCATCAGGAACGACACGACCAGCATCACGACCGCGAGCGCGGTCGCGCCCGCGTAGTCGTATTGCTCGAGCTTCGTGATGATGAGCAGCGACGTGATCTCGGATTTCATCGGCACGTTGCCGGCGATGAAGATCACCGACCCGTATTCGCCGAGCGCGCGCGCGAACGCCAGCGCGAAACCGGTCAGCAGCGCCGGCAGCACGGCCGGCAGCACGACGCGGCGGAACGTCAGCCAGCGCGATGCGCCGAGGCATGCGGCGGCCTCTTCCTGCTCGCGCTCGAAATCCTCGAGCACCGGCTGCACGGTGCGCACGACGAACGGCAGCCCGATGAAGGTCAGCGCGACCAGCACGCCGGCCGGCGTGAACGCGATCTTGATGCCGAGCGGCGCGAGATACTGGCCGACCCAGCCGTTGGTCGCGTAAACGGCCGCAAGCGAGATGCCGGCGACCGACGTCGGCAGCGCGAACGGCAGGTCGACGATCGCATCGACGAGGCGCTTGAACGGGAACGTGTAGCGCACGAGCACCCACGCGACGAGGAAGCCGAACACGGCGTTGATCAGCGCGCCGCCGAGCGCGGCCGAGAACGTCAGCCGGTACGACGCGAGCACGCGCGGCGACGTGACGGCGGTGACGAACTGGCCCCACGACAGCGTCGCGGTTTTCAGGAACGTGGCGGCGAGCGGAATCAGCACCACGAGGCTCAAATAGGCCACCGTGATGCCTAGCGTCACGCCGAAACCGGGCAGCGCGCTCGGCTTGCGAAAGGTGTACGTCGTCATCGGATGCTCTTGCTGGATCGATGCTGCTCATGGGCCCGACGCAAACGCCGGCGCGATGAATTGCGCCGGCGGCCCGTCGGGGATGCGGCGCGCTGTCGTGGCGCGCCGCTGTCGTTATGGCGTTACTGCGGCTTGTAGATCGAGTCGAACACGCCGCCGTCCGCGAAATGCGTCTTCTGCGCATTCGTCCAGCCGCCGAACGTGTCGTCGACCGTGTACAGCTTCAGCTTCGGGAACTGCTTCGTCAGTTCCGCCGGCACGCTCTTCGAACGCGGCCGGTAATAGTTGCGCGCCGCGATCTCCTGGCCCTGCGGGCTGTACAGGAAGTTCAGGTACGCGTCGGCCAGCTTGCGCGTGCCCTTCTTGTCGACCACCTTGTCGACCACCGCGACGGGCGGCTCGGCCAGGATGCTCACCGACGGCACGACGATCTCGAACTTGTCGGTACCGAATTCCTTGACCGACAGGAATGCCTCGTTTTCCCATGCGATCAGCACGTCGCCGATCCCGCGCTGCACGAAGCTCGTGGTCGCGCCGCGCGCGCCCGAATCGAGCACGCCCGCATTCTTGTAGAGCTTCGTGACGAACTCCTTCGCCGTCTGCTCGTTGCCGCCCGGCTTGTGCACCGCATACGCCCACGCGGCCAGGTAGTTCCAGCGCGCGCCGCCCGACGTCTTCGGGTTCGGCGTGACGATCGAGATGCCCGGCTTGGTCAGGTCGTCCCAGTCCTTGATCCCCTTCGGATTGCCCTTGCGCACGAGGAACACGATCGTCGACGTGTACGGCGACGCGTTGTCGGGCAGGCGTTTCTGCCAGTCCTTGTTGACGAGCCCCTTGTTCGCGAGCGCGTCGATGTCGTACGCGAGCGCCAGCGTGACGACGTCGGCCTGCAGGCCGTCGAGCACCGAGCGCGCCTGTGCGCCCGAGCCGCCGTGCGACTGCTTGAAGTTGACCGTCTCGCCCGTCTTCGCCTTCCACTCCTTGCCGAACGCCTGGTTGAAGTCCTGATACAGCTCGCGCGTCGGGTCGTACGACACGTTCAGGAAGGTCGTATCGGCCTGGGCGTGTGTCGCGACGCCCAGCGCCGCCGCCGCGCCCAGCGCGAGTGTTGCGATCAGGCGGCCCATTCCGCCCGCCAGCCCCGTATTGCGCTTCGCCATCCTTGGTTCTCCAGTGTTGTCGGTATTGCGATGTCGGGCCAGTCTAGCGAACGGCTTACATGATTAAAAATAATCGTTCCTCATTTTTTAATACTCAAAAGTGCTAACGCATACGGGATGGACGGTTGCGGCAGATGAACCGGCGTCCGGACGTCGCGAAATCGCGCCGGAACCGGCGCGATCGCGTCGAACCTCAAGTAACGCTTGAAATTCGCGAAGTACTGTATAAAAATACAGCTCACTGTCTATCCATACAGTTGAGCCATGACCAAACTCACCGCCCGTCAGCAGCAAGTGTTCGACTTGATCCGTCGCGCGATCGAGCGCTCCGGATTCCCGCCCACCCGTGCCGAGATCGCGGCCGAACTGGGCTTCAGCTCGCCGAATGCAGCCGAGGAGCACCTGCGCGCATTGGCGCGCAAGGGCGTGATCGAGCTGGCCGCCGGCGCATCGCGCGGCATCCGCCTGCTCGGCATCGACGACGCCCCGCACCAGTTCACGCTGCCGCACGCCGGCCTGATGCAACTGTCGCTGCCGCTCGTCGGCCGCGTCGCGGCCGGTAGCCCGATCCTCGCGCAGGAGCACATCTCGCAGCATTACGCGTGCGATCCCGCGCTGTTCTCCAGCAAGCCCGACTACCTGCTGAAGGTGCGCGGCCTGTCGATGCGCGACGCCGGCATTCTCGACGGCGACCTCCTCGCCGTGCAGAAGCGCACGGAAGCGAAGGACGGCCAGATCATCGTCGCGCGTCTCGGCGACGACGTCACGGTCAAGCGCCTGATGCGCCGGCCGGGCGGTCTCGAGCTGATCGCGGAGAACCCGGATTACGAAAACATCTTCGTCAAGGCCGGCAGCGCGGAATTCGCGCTGGAAGGCATCGCCGTCGGGCTGATCCGCTCGGGCGAACTCTGACATTCCGTCTCGCTGAGGAGAACATCATGGAACGCCTTGCCCGTCTGCTGCCTTTCCGTCAATTCGGTCGCCTGCGTCATCTGCGCGGCCGCACGCCTTGCGCACCGCTGTCCGCGGCAGCGCCTGTGAAAGAAGAAGTCGCAGTCGAACGGCAGGCGTCCCTGCTGCCGTCGGCGCTCCCCGCTTTCGCGCGGGTATCGCTGAATGCCGGCCTGAATCATGCGGAACCCGCGCGCCGCGCGCCGGTGCGCGTCTATCACGGCCGGTCGCGCCTGATCATGGTCGGCACGATCGATGCCGTGTGCCGGATGATCGATCGCTGCATCGCGGAGGAACGATCGGCCGCGCAAAGCGGTCTCTGATTGCGGAACATTCCCGCACCGGAGGCAACGTGACTGGATCTTCGGGCCGCACATGGCGGCTCAAGTCCCTGCTGATCGCCGTACTGGCCGTCGCCGTCATTGCGGCGATCGGTTATGCATACGCATCGCCATACGTCGCGCTCGGTCGCCTGAAATCGGCGATCGATTCGCGCGATGCGCAGGCCATCAGTGAATATGTCGATTTTCCGTCGCTGCGCATCAGCCTGAAGCAGCAGGTCACGGAAGAGTTGATGCGCCGGATCGACGCGGTGAAGAAGGAGAATCCGCTCGCGGTGATCGGGGCGCTGATCGGGTCCGCACTGATCGGCCCGATGGTCGATGCGTACGCGACCCCGGAGGGCGTGGCCGCGCTGATGAGCGGATTGCCGCCGCGCGGCAATCCGGGCGAGCGTCCGCCCGAATGGTCGAATCTGCCGCAAGGCAATGCACCGGCCGACACGCCGGCCGCACCGCCGGTCAATCCGGCTCCGGCAAGTGCAGCTGTTCCAGCCAGTAACGCGGCCGCTACGGCTGCGTCATCGCCGGCACCGGCATCTGCCGCGCCGGCCAGCGCGAACGATGCAACGCACACGCCGCATCAGCAGCAAACCAGTGCCGGCTACCGGAATGTCGATGAATTCGTCGTGACCTACCAGCGCAGCGCCGATGGCACGCGCTATGCGGCAGTATTCCACCGCTTCGGGCTGTTTTCGTGGAAGTTGTCCGCGATCGACCTGCATGCGTAGCCGGTCGCGCGCGACGCCCGCGCCGCGGATGCAGTGCGGCGCCTGACCGGTGCGAATCGCCGGTCAGGCGACCATTGCGTCATTGGATCATTTGCCGCTCGCCGTGGCCGCTTCACGCTCGCGCGCGATTTCGGCCTTCTGCTCCTCCGCCGACGAACACGCAACCAGAATGCTGCAGTTCACGCGATCGAGCAGTTGCGTATTGCCCGACCCCATCCACCATCTCGATAGCCCGCTGCGGCACCGGTGGCCGACGACGACGAGGTCGACCTTCAGCTCCGACGCGAGATTCGCGATTTCGTCGATCGGATAGCCGAACGCGAAATGGCCTTCGGCCTGCACGCCGCGCTCGCGCAGCCAGTTCACGCCTTCCTGCAGGATTTCGCGCGCGGTTTCCTCGAAGCGGCCGCACGCGACGTCGGTCAGCAAACCCGCGCTTTGTGCAATGCTCGAACGCATGTCGACGACCGACAGCAAGTGCGTTTCGGCCTTCAGGTCCATTGCGAGATTGGCGCCGCAACGCAGTGCCTTGCGCCCTTCGAGCGAGCCGTCGTAACACAGCAAAATCTTGTTGTAGCTAGCCATGAAACCTCCCTATCGCGACAACGAGCCTACGCATTCATCATGGTGCGCCGCAATTCAGGACGCAAGGGATGGAAAACGCTGATTCGCCCCGCTCGGCGCGTGCGCGATGATGCGGTGCACGATCGGTGCACACTTGCATCGCACCGTGCAGGCCTGCCCTGAAGAGACGCAGCCGATGCACTAGAATGGCTCGTTCGTATTCCAGCAGGCCATAACGTGCCGGCGTCGCGCGCTTCGGTCATGCCCCTGTGACCCGCATTCGTCCGATCCGTTCGCCAACCGGCCACGCATCGGGCGGCGGAACGCACCCGCTTACAACGACAACATGCCCATGTCCGTCGCACCGATCGATCTCCGCAACGTCGAAAAGCGCTATGGCGACAAACTCGTCGTCAACGGCCTGTCCTTCAACGTACAGGCCGGCGAATGCTACGGCCTGCTCGGGCCGAACGGCGCCGGCAAGACCACTACGCTGAAGATGTTGCTCGGCCTCGCATATCCCGATGCGGGCACCATTTCGCTGTGCGGCGAACCTGTTCCATCGCGAGCGCGGCATGCGCGCCAGCGTGTCGGCGTCGTCCCGCAGTTCGACAATCTCGACCCCGACTTCACCGTGCGCGAGAACCTGCTCGTGTTCAGCCGCTATTTCGGGATGTCGGCTCACGCTGCGCGCGCGCTCGTGCAGCCGCTGCTCGAATTCGCGAAGCTCGAGAACAAGGCCGACGCGAAGGTCGGCGAGCTGTCGGGCGGCATGAAGCGCCGCCTCACGCTCGCCCGCGCGCTCGTCAACGATCCCGACGTGCTGGTGCTCGACGAGCCGACGACGGGCCTCGATCCGCAGGCGCGGCACCTGATGTGGGAGCGGCTGCGCTCGCTGCTCGCGCGCGGCAAGACGATCCTGATCACCACGCATTTCATGGAAGAAGCCGAACGCCTGTGCGACCGCCTGTGCGTGATCGAGGAAGGCCGCAAGATTGCCGAAGGCGCGCCGCATGCGCTGATCGAATCGGAGATCGGCTGCGACGTGATCGAAATCTACGGGCCCGACCCGGCCGCGCTGCGCGACGAGTTATCGGCGTTCGCGAAGCGCACCGAGATCAGCGGCGAGACGCTGTTCTGCTACGTGAGCGACCCGGAGCCGCTCAGCGCACGACTCAAGGGTCGCTCTGGGTTGCGCTATCTGCATCGCCCGGCCAATCTGGAGGATGTATTCCTGCGGCTCACGGGCCGCGAAATGCAGGACTGATCGACCATGGACGTCCGCAACTATTCCGCCACCGCACCTTCGGCACCGCCGCGCGAATCACGCTTCGCGATCGCGATGCCGGCGAACGCAACCAACTGGGTCGCCGTATGGCGGCGCAACTATCTCGTCTGGCGCAAGCTCGCGCTCGCGTCGATGTTCGGCAATCTTGCCGATCCGATGATCTATCTGTTCGGGCTCGGTTTCGGGCTCGGCCTGATGCTCGGCCATGTCGACGGTGTGTCGTATATCGCGTTCCTCGCAGCCGGCACGGCCGGGTCGAGCGTGATGATGTCCGCGAGCTTCGAATCGATGTATTCGGGCTTCTCGCGGATGCACGTGCAGCGCACCTGGGAAGCGATCATGCATACGCCGCTCGCGCTCGGCGACATCGTGCTCGGCGAGATCGTCTGGGGAGCCAGCAAGGCCATGCTGTCGGGGGCCGCGATCATGCTCGTCGCGGGTGCGCTCGGCTATGCGCAGTTTCCGTCGATGCTCGCGGCACTGCCTGTGATCGCGCTCGCGGGCCTCGCGTTTGCCAGCGTCGCGATGATCGTCACGGCGCTCGCGCCGTCCTACGATTTCTTCATGTTCTATCAGACGCTCGTGCTGACGCCGATGCTGCTGCTGTCGGGCGTGTTTTTCCCGATCACGCAGTTGCCGCCGGTCGCGCAGCACGCCGCGCATGCGCTGCCGCTCGCGAACGCGGTCGAGCTGATCCGGCCCGCGATGCTCGGCCGGCCCGCGACGGACGTCGCGTTGCACGTTGCGGTGCTCGCCGGCTATGCGGTCGGCGGATTCCTGCTGTCCGCGTGGCTGTTCCGGCGGCGGATGATGCGCTGACGGCCGGCGCGCGCAGCGCCGGCTTCATGCGGCGACGTTACTCGTCGTCGTCGCTCCACGGAATCTCGACGTCGGTCAGGAACGCGACGGTCGCGAGCGGGCCGCCTTCCTGGCGGCCGAGCTTGCCGTCCGCGCGATGCCATTCGACGCGGAACTGCGTGCCCGGATCGTCGGCGATCAGATAGACCGAGCGCAGCTCTTCCTTGTCGGCTTCATCCACCGGGCCGTCGAACGACACCAGCATCTTCTGCGGCCACACCCCGTTGACGGGATCGTAAATGCGGTCGCCCTGCGGAATGTCGATGCTGGCGTCGACGCCGATCGTTGCGGAGGCCTCGATGATCATCGTGCCGAGTGCGTTCAGCACGGCAGTCGCCCGCGCGGAATTGGCCTGGCGGATCGCGAGATCGCCGCGCGTCAGCGCCTTTTCGAGTCGAGGATGAATCTTCGGTTGGGTCATGCGTTTTCCTGTTTGCTTCTTGTAAAGGGCGCCGCACGCGTGAAGCCGCGGCGCCGGATGAATACGACGATCGCGCCCGCCCGGCGCGCCGCTTGCGCGCGTCAGAACCCGAACGCGATCGCGAGCAAGCCGCTCACGATCCCGAACACGACGACGAGGGTCGCGACGATCGCCAGCATGTAGGGCTTGAACGAACGCGCGAGCATCGCGAGCGACGGCACGCTGATCGGCGGCAGCGTCAGCAGCAGCGCAGCGGCCGGGCCGACGCCCATGCCGAGCGACAGCATCGCCTGGATGATCGGCACCTCGCCCGCCGTCGGGATCACGAACAGCATGCCCGCGACCGCGAACGCGACGATCCAGCCGAGATGATTGCCGATGTCCGGGCCGATATGCGGGAACAGCCATGCGCGCGCGGCGCCGAGCAGCAGCACGAGCACGATGTATTCGGGCACGAGTCGCACGGCCATGCGGGCAAGCAGCTTCATCCAGCGGACGAACGGATTGCCGGCCGCGGCCTGTTCGGCCGCCAGCGCGGCGAGCTGCGCATCGTCGATGCTGCGGTCTTCAGGGCGAGCGATGCGGTTCAGCAGATAACCGATCCCGAACACCATTGCAATGCCGAGCACGAGGCGCAGCGCGCTCCAGTGCCAGCCGAGCACGAAGCCCATGAAGACCAGCGCCGCCGGGTTCAGCACCGTGTTGCCGAGCCAGAACGCGACCGCGCCGCCCGGCGACGCATGGCGTGCACGCAGCCCCGCGACGACCGGCGCCGCGCAGCACGTGCACATCATCCCGGGCAGCGACAGCAGGCCGCCCGCGGCGACGCTGCCGAAGCCCGTGCGGCCAAGCACGCGCGCGACCCAGTGCGCGGGCAGCAGCGCCTGCACGGCCGAACCGAGCAGCAGGCCCAGTACCATCGCCTGCCAGATCGCCTTGCCGTACGCCCACGCGTAGTCGAGCGCAGCCTTCAGCGACGGCTCGGGTGCGGCCGCCGACGTGCCCATCAGGATCGACTGGCCGATCGAATGGTGCTCGGCGGCAACGAACGCCTTGTTGTAGTACGGGAACCATTTCACATAGAACAGTCCCGCGACCGCGATCAGCAGGAAGGTCATCCAGCCGACGGCCGGATTGGGTTGGGTGCGTGTGGTCGTCATCGTGTAGTCGTCGATTGGTTTTTATCGGTTTCGGGTTTCGCGCCTGCCGCAAGCGCGGCCGACGCGGGCAGCCCGGCCTGCGCGAGTTGGGCCAGCAGCGCGCTTGCCTGATCGCGCACGTCGGCCGCGTTGGGCCGGAAAGCGAACGTCAGCGCCCGGTTCGGCTTGCCGTACGCCGCGCGGTAGGTGCGCGCATAGGCGGGATCGTAATGCTTGTCGATCAGCAAGGTGAACAGTTCGGCCCGCGCGTTCGCATCGATCAGCGCGTTCCAGTGCGCGACCTCTTCGCGGCTGTGCAGGCCGATCAGCCGATGGAGCTGCGCCTTGAACGCGGCCGGCTCGTCGAACAGGTGGCCGTAATCGTCGAGCAGGAACGCGATGCGCTCGTCGTGCGCCGCTTCGACCTGCACCCACGGCCCCGCGTGAAACGCGTCGATCAGCGCGATCGGCAACTGCACGAGCCCGATCCTGCGGCTTTCCGATTCGACGAACACCGGCCATTCGGGGTCGAAACGTCCGAGCGTTTCGACGAGCCCCGAATCGAACCCCTTCTGCGCCGGCTGCGGCGTGCCCGGCAGCGCGCCAAGCAGCGAGCCGCGATGGCACGCGAGCGCCTCGAGATCGAGCGTCTGCGCGCCCGCGTCGCGCAGCGCATTCAGCAGGCGCGTCTTGCCGCAGCCCGTATGGCCGACGAGCGCGATATAGCGAAAGCGAGTCGGCAGCGTGTCGAGCGTCGCGCATACCGAGCGGCGGTACGCCTTGTACCCGCCGTCGAGCTGGCGCGCCTGCCAGCCGATCAGGTTGAACCAGGCCGTCATCGAGCCGGAGCGCTTGCCGCCGCGCCAGCAATAGATCAGCGGCCGCCAGTTGCGCGGACGGTCGGCGAACGTCGTGTCGAGATGGCGTGCGATGTTGCGCGCGACCATCGCCGCGCCGACGCGGGTCGCCTCGTACGGCGACACCTGACGGTACATCGTGCCGACGAGCACGCGCTCTTCGTTGCTGAGCACGGGCGCGTTCAGCGCGCCGGGAATATGGTCCTCGGCGAACTCGAGCGGCGTGCGCACGTCGATGATCTCGTCGAACTCGCCGGCGCGATCGAGGGTGACAATCAGGTTTTTCAATTTGGCGTCGAACAGGGGCGATGCGGCTCGGTGAGCCGCATGGGCGCGGAAGGCGGATTGACGATTATCTCACGGGCCGGCGTCTCGGGCCGCGCGCGGCGGCCGGCGGCGACGATGCGACCTGCATCGCGTCGATCAGATGGTCGCGGAACGCCCGTACCGACGCGGGCAGATCGCGCCCCGCCATCGTCTGCACCTGGATGCTGCGCTCGCGAAGCTGCGGGTTCGTCACGGGCACGACGACGAAGCCGTCCGCATCGAAGCGGTCGCGCACCGACAGCAGCCCCGTGAACATCACCGCGCCCGTGCGCCGCGCATAGCCGTACATCGCCGCGGTGTTGTTGCTCGTCAGTTCGGGCTCGAGCAGCAGCCCGTCGAGCGCGCACGCGATGTCGATCAACTGGCGCACCGTCGTACCCGCCTCGGGCAGCACGTGCGGATGCCGCGCGACATCGGCGAGCGACACCGCGGCGCGCGCCGCGAGCGGATGGTCGCGCCGCACCAGCGCGAAGATCGGCGCGCGCTCGGTGTGCTCGACGCGCACGCCTTTCTCCGGTGCGAGGCTGAAGGTCAGCGCGACGTCCACGTCGCCGTCGCGCACACGCCGCGTCGCGTCCGCCGGCGACACGACCCACACGGAGAAATCGACGCCCGGGTGGCGCGCCTTGAAGCTCGCGAGCGCGCCGGGCAGGAAATCGATCGCGAACCCCTCCGAGCACGCGATCTTCAGCAGGCTGCCGTGCAGCGCGTCGAGCCCACCGATGTCCTTCATCACATGCTCGGCCTCCAGCAGGCTGCGCTGCGCGAAGGCCAGCAGCCGCTCGCCGGCCTCCGACAACGCCATCCCGCGCGGCCGGCGCTCGAACAGCGGCTCGCCGAGCTCGCTTTCGAGCTTCGCGATCTGGCGGCTGATCGCCGACACGGCCACGTGCAGCCGCACGGACGCGTCGCTGATCGAGCCGGTGCGCGCCACCTCGACGAAATACCGCAGCGCCAGGCCATGCAGGAAAGCCGCCATCGTTCTGTCTCCACGCCGTTCTCGGCCGCGCTGCTTTGCCTTTTCGGCAAAGGAAGGTTCGAAATTCGATCATTGTGACAAAAAAAACGGCTTTCTAGAATCGATCGCACTTCACGCTGCACGCGCGATCCGCGCACGCCGCCAGCCCGACCGAGGAGACCCGATTTGAGCCGTACCGCCGCCATCCAGCACGCGCTGAACCAGTTCGAATCCGGTGCGTTCTTCGCGACCCTGAGCCGCCGCGTCGGCCTGCGCACCGAAAGCCAGGAAAGCGGCACCGAAGCCGCGCTGCGCGCCTACCTCACCGACGAGATCGCGCCGGAAGCCGCCCATCTCGGCTTCACGTCGCGGATCGTCGACAATCCCGTCGACAGCGGCGGCCCGTTCCTGCTCGCATCGCGCCACGAAGACGACGCGCTGCCGACCGTGCTGATCTACGGTCACGGCGACGTCGTGCGCGGCTACGACGCGCAGTGGCGCGCGCCGCTGTCGCCGTGGACGCTGACGGCCGACGGCGACCGCTGGTACGGCCGCGGCAGCGCCGACAACAAGGGCCAGCACACGATCAACCTGGCCGCGCTGGCGAGCGTGCTCGACGCGCGCGGCGGCCGGCTCGGCTTCAATGCGAAGCTGCTGATCGAGATGGGCGAGGAAACGGGTTCGCCGGGCCTCGACGCGCTGTGCCGCCAGGAGCGCGACGCGCTCGCGGCCGACGTGCTGATCGCGTCCGACGGCCCGCGCATCGCCGCCGCGCGCCCGACCGTGTTCCTCGGCTCGCGCGGCTCGGTCAACTTCAGGCTGAGCCTGCGCGCCCGCGACGGCGCGCACCACTCCGGCAACTGGGGCGGGCTGCTGCGCAATCCGGCGATCGTGCTCGCGCATGCGCTCGCGAGCCTCGTCGACGCGCGCGGCGCGATTCGCGTCGCGGGGCTGCGCCCGCCGCCGATCCCGGCCGCCGTGCGCGACGCGCTCGCCGATCTTTCCGTCGGCGGCGGCCCCGGCGATCCGGCGCTCGACGCCGATTGGGGCGAGCCCGGCCTGTCCGCGGCCGAGCGCGTGTTCGGCTGGAACACGTTCGAGATCCTCGCGTTCAAGGCCGGCAACCCCGAGCACCCCGTCAATGCCATCCCGCCCGCCGCGTATGCGCACTGCCAGTTGCGCTTCGTCGTCGGCACCGACTGGCAAGCGCTGCATGCGCACCTGCGCGCGCACCTCGATGCGCACGGTTTCGGCGACATCGAGATCGACATCGAACGCGGCGCACCGGCGACGCGCGTGCCACCGGACGATCCGTGGGTCCGCTGGGCCGTCGCATCGCTGGCGCGGACCACCGGCAAGAAGCCCGCGATCCTGCCGAATCTCGGCGGCACGCTGCCGAACGAAGTGTTCGCCGACACGCTCGGGCTGCCGACGCTGTGGGTGCCGCACTCGTACCCGGCGTGCTCGCAGCATGCGCCCGACGAGCACCTGCTCGCGAGCGTCGTCAGCGAGGGGCTGCAGATGATGGCCGGCCTCTTCTGGGATCTCGGCGACGATGCACCGCCCGTTCGCCGCGCGGCGCCCGCCGCGGCCGGCGCCACCCTGTAACGCGCTTCGCCCCTTTCTCGGGACCTGCACACACGATGAATACGACTACCCTGACCTCGCAGGAAGCCGCCCGCCCCAGCGCCGCGAAGATCCGGCGCATCATCTTCGCGGCGTCGATCGGCAACGCGCTCGAATGGTTCGACCTGATCGTCTACGGCTTCTTCGCGGTGACGATCGCCAAGCTGTTCTTCCCCGCGACGAGCGAAGCGACCTCGCTGATGCTGACGCTCGGCACGTTCGGGCTGTCCTACCTGATCCGGCCGATCGGCGGCTTCGTGCTCGGCGCGTACGCTGACCGTGCGGGCCGCAAGGCGTCGCTGCTGCTGTCGATCGCGATGATGATGGCCGGCACGCTGCTGATCGCGCTGATGCCGACCTACGCATCGATCGGTATTCTCGCGCCGCTCGGGATCATGCTGTCGCGGCTGATGCAGGGCTTTTCCGCGGGCGGCGAATTCGCGAGTTCGACTGCGTTCCTCGTCGAGCACGCACCGCAGCGGCGCGGCTTCATGTCGAGCTGGCAGTTCGCGAGCCAGGGCCTCGCGACGCTGCTCGCATCGGGCTTCGGCGCGCTGCTGACGTCCACGCTGACAACCGCGCAACTCGAAAGCTGGGGCTGGCGCGTGCCGTTCCTGTTCGGTCTCGCGATCGGCCCGGTCGGGCTGTACATTCGCCGCTACGTCGACGAAGGTGTCGAGTTCAAGACGCAGGCACGCTCCGAAGCGCCGGTGCGCGAGCTGTTTGCGGACCAGAAGTTGCGGCTGATGTTGTCGATCGGCGCGCTGGTGATCTCGACCGCGATCAACTACATGGTGTTGTACATGCCGACCTACGCGATCAAGCAGCTCGGGCTGCCCGCATCGACGGGCTTCGCGGCGACGCTCGCGACCGGCTTCGTGCTGACGCTCGTCACGCCGGTCGTCGGCCATCTGTCCGATCGCACCGGGCGGATCCGCATGATGGCGGTCGCGGCTGTCCTGATGCTCGTCACCGTGTGGCCGACGTTCGCGTGGCTCACGCGCCACGCGTCGTTCGCGACGATGCTCGCCGCACTGGTCTGGATCGGTGCGATGAAAGCGATGTACTGCGGCGCGCTGCCGGCGCTGATGGCCGAGCTGTTTCCGTCGCAGACGCGCGCGACGGGCCTCGCGGTCAGCTACAACACGGGCGTCACGCTGTTCGGCGGCTTCGCGCCGTTCGTCATCACCTGGCTGATCAGCACGACCGGCAACCGGCTGTCGCCGGCGTTCTACCTGATGGGCTGCGCACTGCTGAGCCTTGCCGCGCTGTTCGTCGCGCGCACGCGGCTCAAGATGCGGTAACGCAACCGGCGACGGCGCGCCGATGCGCCGCCGCTGCGGCCTGTCGCGGCATCGCTGCCGCGCGGGCCGCACGCCGTTTACGGCGCCGGGTTCGGCTGCAGTTCGTGCAGCGCGTCGATCTCGGCGAGGATCTCGTCGGACAGCTTCACGTCGATGCTGCCGATGTTCTCCTTCAACTGCTCGAGCGACGTCGCGCCGACCAGGTTGCTGCGCACGAACGGCCGGCTGTTGACGAATGCAAGCGCGAACTGCGCGGGCGACAGCCCGTGGCGCTTCGCGAGCGCGACGTACCGGGACGTCGCCGCGACGGCCTGCGGCTTGCTGTAGCGCTGGAAGCGCTCGAACAGCGTGATGCGCGCGCCGGCCGGGCGCGCGCCGTTCTCGTACTTGCCGGACAGCCAGCCGAATGCGAGCGGCGAATACGCGAGCAGGCCGACGCCGTCGCGATGCGTGAATTCCGACAGCCCGTTCTCGAACGTGCGGTTCAGCAGGCTGTACGGATTCTGGATGCTCGCGATGCGCGGCAGCCCGAGCTTCTCGGCCGCACGCAGGAACTGCGCGACGCCCCACGGCGTTTCGTTCGACACGCCGATCGCGCGCACCTTGCCGGCTTTCACGAATTCCGCGAGTACGCCGAGGGTTTCGTCGATCGGCACCGTATACGCGTCGTCGACCCACGGATACGCGGGCCGGCCAAACGTCGTCGTGCTGCGATCGGGCCAGTGCAGTTGGTAGAGATCGATATAGTCGGTCTGCAGCCGCTTGAGGCTGCCGTCGAGCGCCTCGGTCAGGTTCTTACGGTCGAACTGGTTGCCTTCACCACGAATATGGCGCGGGTTGTGCGGCTGCCGTGCCGGGCCCGCGATCTTCGTCGCAAGCACGATCCGGTCGCGCTGCGCGCGATGCTGCGCGAGCCAGGTGCCGATGTACTGCTCGGTGCGCCCTTGCGTGTCGGGCTTCGGCGGCACCGGATACATCTCCGCGGCATCGATCAGCGTCACGCCCTGCCCGATCGCGTAGTCGATCTGCTCGTGCGCGTCGCGCTCCGAATTCTGTTCGCCCCACGTCATCGTGCCGAGACCGACCAGGCTGACCTCGATGCCCGAATCGCCGAGTGTTCGGTATTCCATGCTGTTCCTGTCGCGTCGGTGGAAAGCAGAAACGCTATCACATTGAAGCGATCGCTTCAGACGTGCGCCGCGTGCGCTTACAGGCGGCCTTCGGCTCTGCCATGAATGCGCGGGCAACGGCCTTGCAACCTGCGTCGCACGTCCGCAGCATCCTCCCGCAGCCGGCTCCGCCTGCCGCCGTTCGTTACTGAGGCCGCTGAATGAAGCAGGTCGCCGACGCATGCGCGACGATCTTGTCGTCCGGCGTCTTCAGCGTGCCCTCCGCGACGCCCAGCGAACGCGACAGGTGAATCACGCGCCCTTCCGCGATCAGGTCGACGTCGCGCGGCACGGGCCGCAGCATCTTCACATGCAGATCGACCGTGCCGTAGCCGACACCCGCGTCGAGCATCGAATGCACCGCGCAACCCGTGACCGAATCGAGCACCGTCGCGGCGAACCCGCCATGCACGCCGCCGAGCGGATTCAGGTGCCGACCATCCGCCCGCGCCGAAAATTTCACATAGCCGAGTTCGACGTCCAGCGGACGCATCGGGATCGTCTCCGAAATCGACGCAAGCGGCACATCGCCCACCACCGCGGCACGCAGCAGATCGAGACCAGACAGGGAAAGCGGATTCATCGGGTTGTCTCCGGGTTGAAAGCGCGTCTCCGCGCGAGTAAGTTCTAAATAGGAACTCATTATTGTCAACGATGCCGGCCGTTGTCAACGCAGCCGCGCCCGTTGCAACCGAAGGCGGGTTCTATAATCGAACCCGCTATTTCGCTGAACCGCCGCAAGACGCAAGAGACTCGACGATGAAATGGGATGACATCGGCACGCTGAACTGCTCGGTCGCGCGCACGCTCGCCGTACTCGGCGACCGCTGGACCATGCTGATCCTCCGCAACGCGTTCCTCGGCTGCCGCCGCTTCGACGCGTTCCAGGCACAGCTTGGCCTCACGCGCCATGTACTGGCCGAACGCCTCGCACGGCTCGTCGACGAAGGTGTGCTGGTCAAGCGCGCGTATCAGGAGCGCCCGCCGCGCTTCGAATACCGGCTGACGGAAAAAGGCCTCGACCTGTACCCGGCCCTGCTCGCGCTGATGGCGTGGGGCGACCGCTGGAAGGACGACGGCCAGGGGCCGCCGGTGCAGTTGCGTCACCGTACCTGCGGCCAGTTGATGCATGCGGTTACCGTGTGCTCGGCCTGCGGCGAACCGCTCGACGCACGCGACGTGCAGCCGGAGCCCGGGCCCGGATGGATCGCGCCCGACGAAACCGGGGCGCCGACGGTCGAGGATTGACGCGCGGCATGCGCATGCCTGCCTGATGCACACGAGCCGCGTTTTGCACGCGTGCTTCCGTCACGGGCCGCACCGAGCCCGCTCGCCTGCACGCGTGCCTTGCCTGCACGCCGATGTCCCGCAACGGCACGCGCAATCGCACGCCGTCGTCAGCGACATCCATCGATCGACCTGATCGCGCGTGCAGTTGCCACGCAACGCAACTTTGCGTCATCGCCTCCGCCGCCAGCGATCACCGCGCGGGCAATTCATTCGCATCCGCGCGTGACCGCGCCGCCGCGTCTGCGTTACACTCACGGCCCGCTGTCTCGAAATTGTTCGCTGTCCAAGATGTTGTCGCGCAATCGCCTCGCCGCTGCCTGCCTCGCCGCTTCCCTGCTCGCCACACCGTTCGCCGCCTTCGGCAAGACGCAAAGTGAATCGCTGCTTCAGCAGGCGATCGACCTTGTGTCGCGATGGCTGCCGGCGCCTACCCACGAAGCACCCGCGACACAGGTTGTCGAATCGGCGTTCTCGCCCGACGGCGGCGCCGAGGCACTCGTGCTGAAAGCGATCGGCGCCGCGCGCAGCTCGATTCGCGTCGCCGCGTATTCGTTCACGTCGCCGCCCGTCACGCGCGCGCTGCTCGCTGCAAAGCGACGCGGCGTCAATGTCGCCGTGGTCGTCGACGACAAGGGCAATCGCGCGAAGAGCAGCAAGCAGGCACTGAACCTGCTCGTCAACGCAGGCATCCCGACGCGCACGATCGACGCCTATGCGATCCATCACGACAAATACCTCGTGATCGACGCCGAGCACGTCGAGACCGGTTCGTTCAACTACAGTGCGTCGGCGTCCAGCCGCAATTCCGAGAACGTCGTCGTGGTGTGGAACAATCCGCAACTCGCGTCACGCTACCTCACGCACTGGCAAAGCCGCTTCGACCAGGGCACGCCGTATCGCTCCAGCTACTGACCACGCCGCGCTTTCGCACGGCCCTCGACACGTCGCATTCGATCCGCCGTGTTACCGATGATCGTCGAGCGCGGCGCGGGTATCAATTCGGCCGAATGGCCAGCACGCCGCATCGCGCATCGAACGATACGCGCGACGGTCCGCCGCGCTCAATGGATTTCAGGCAACCGCGCGGTCGCGGCACCAACCTGCGTGGTCGGCACACAGCGGTTCGCGTGCCCGTCCACGCCGCTTGCCGCCGACGTCGACAAACCGTGGGCGCCGCCGGGCAGCGCGTTGCGCACGCAATCCGTGCTGAATGTCAGCGTGTTCTGAACCATCGGGTAAAGGAGATACAGCGCAAACGCGAGATACCCCGCGTACAGGATTCGAACCATGGTGCGATAGGATGCGATGAACGATTGGACTCGTCCTGTTTACGGCACCGCGACGAGCACCTTGAGGCATCGCGCAGCCGATTCCGCATCGGGACACAACGCTGGCCCATGCCGCCCGCTTCTCGCCGCATCTTCATCGATCCGTGCGGAGCCGAAAACGCCCGTCGCGCGGCCTGCGGCCTGGCGACGCGCCGAATCATGCGCATACGATCCGATGACCGGCGGGACAAAGGACAAGCCCACGCAAATCGCACCGAAACCGGCCGACGTCGCCGAGCCGGTCGAACGCGTGGCGCAAGCGCTTGCGTTGCGCAACATGCGCCGACGCGCGCGGCTACGCGATCCGGCTCAGCGTCGGCCACGCCGCCTGCGATTCCGCGCGCCATCGCGCGGTGGCCGACCTGCTCGCATCGGCCGACCACCGGATGTACGAGCACAAGCAGCACGGCAAGACGGCCGGCGCCTGAGCGCGGGCGAACCGGACAGGCGCATGCCGCCGCCCCGTCGTTCAACCGAGGTTATTTGGCCGCGTCAGCTTCCGCACGGCGGTGCGCTGGCCATCGCCTCCGCGATCTGCTCGGGCGTCAGGTCGCGCTGATGCGTCGCGAGCGACCAGCGATGCCCGAACGGATCCTCGACCTGTCCATAGCGATCGCCCCAGAACATGTCGGCGGCCGGAATCGTCACCGTCGCGCCGGCCGCGACAGCCTTCGCGATCGCCGCATCGGTATCCGGCACGTACAGATGCAGGCAGACGGCAGTGCCTTTCAGCGCCTTCGGCCCAAGCGCGCCGTGCTCGGGCATTTCATCCACCAGCATCAGTGTCGAATCGCCAATCGCGAGGCACGCGTGCGCGAGCCTGCCGTCAGGCATCGGCAGGCGAAACTGCTCGCTCGCATCGAATGCGCGCTTGTAGAAGTCGATGGCTGCGGCTGCGCCGGCGCAGATCAGGTGCGGCGTCAGCGTGCGCATCCCTTCCGGGATCGGTTTGACGGACGTGGACATGGGTGTCGCTCCTTCAGTCGGTTGTCGTATCGGGAAACGGGACGGACGCGCAATGCGCACGCCTCCGATACCACGACGGACGAACCCGACGGAAATCGACACGGCACCCGACATTTTTTGTTTTCTTGAGTGCCGGGTCGTTCAGGTCACGCTCATCGGGCGCAATCAGCCCGCTCGGTCGGCCCGGTCGTCCTGCCCGCCAAACTGCCGGCGACACGCTTCCAGCAACCCGGCCACCGCGTCGAGCGGAAAATCGGCAAACCGGGCGATCGGCAGCATCACGCCGCCCGGCACCTTGGTGCGCGACGAATGCGCCGAGAACTGGTAGCCGATGTAACGATTCCCGGCGACGCGGATGATCCGGAACTCGGTGACGTCGCGCCATTGCGTGACGGGCCTTTCGCGTGCGGAGCCGATCAGCCTGAAACCCGTTTCGTCGACATGCAGCGCCATCTTGCGTCGCGACGAGACGAAGAAGGCGACACCCGCCAGCGCCAGCAGCACGGCCAGCGCCGCGACGGGCCAGAGCGTCGGGGCGGCCGCATAACCGCATAGGCTCGCCGCGGCCAGCACCGCGCACGCGATTGCCCTTCTTTTCAGGCTCCGGCCGTCGACCGCCAGCGTTACCGGCAACTGGCCGATGACCGTTCCCGCGACGGGATCGACGTGCAGGTCGGAATCGTTCGTTTCGCGTTCGTCGTTCATCGTTCAATTACTCGCATCGGCGGCAATCGGCACATCGAGATCGGGCGCCATATCAAGGCTCCGCGAACGAACCGGAAAACAGGGATTGGCGATGGGAAATCGTTGCGGTCGAGAACGTCGTGCGTTTCCGCGCACCAGCAATCTTTCGTTCGCCGGGAACGGGCACCGTTCAGTCGGCACCGGTCAATTGCACACCTTGACGGTGCCGTTGGTCGTGCATTGACCGACAGCCCAGTGACTTTGCCCTGCCAGCTGAGGCGCCAGGCCGATGCCGCGAATCGGCGCTGCCGGCGACGCCGCCGGAACGGCTGCGGTCTCGGGCGACGGCTGCACAGGCGTTGGCCTGGACGCGGTCTGGCAGGCAGCGAGCGCCAGACAAAGCGCGGATGCCAACGGGGCGATGACAGGTCTGGACATGGTCTCGTGCGCGTTTGCGCCATTCGCTTTGGTGCCGGCCCGCCGCACATCGCGCGGCCCGTCAAACCGCTCGGCGCGATCGGCAATGCAGTACGACGGTTGTTCGATACTACTCCTCGCGTTCGACGTTGTGTGGGCGGCCTTTCGGCCGGGTGCCGCAATCAATGCGGCGGCGCCCGCTACCGCCGGCACGCGTCGTTCCGGTCAGATCTGCGGAAGATCCCGCAACGTGCGCGACTCGCTCGTCGCATCGATGTCGAGTTCGATGCCTTCAGACGCATCGCGATACAGCACGCGTTTCAGCCTGGGCCCGATCGCGGTGGCATCCGATGCCGAGAAGATCGCGCGGACATCGTTGCCGGACGCGAGTGCGCGCGCCACTTCCGCCACCGGCGCCTCGCTCGGCGTCGCCGCCCACGACCGGTCGGCCGGATTCACGGCCGCCCAGCGCACGTGCGTCACGCGCGCGCTGAGCGGATCGATTCGGACACCATTCACCGCAAACATCGACATCGGAATCTCCTTCGAATTTTTTTGCGGTCCGCTTTTGCGGCCCGTCACGCAAATGCGCAGGATCACGGGCAGCCCCGGATCTCGCATACGTTACCCGCGGGGCTGCCATCACGCGCACCTCTCCGGCAAACGCGATTTTCGATGATACATTGGGACGCTTTGAAACCGTCAACAGACAATCGTGTACGGGAGAAACACATGACCGACGCCTGGGGAACCTTCCCTGCCAGAATGGGCGACCATCAGGCTTTCATCAGCTTCAACCACAGCTTTGCGGAAATCGCGGAGGGCGATCCGCGCACGTCGCTGCTCAGCGTGCGCGTCCCCTTCGCGCACCCGACGCCCGAAGGCCTGCCGACCGGCGACGAGTTCGCCGATCTCGCGAAGATCGAGGATCTGCTGGACGCCACGATCACCGCGAAAGGCGGCGTGCAGGTCGGCCGCATCACCGTCGACGGCAACCGGGATTTCCTTTTCTACGTGCCGTTCGACGAAGAGGCGGCGGCGGAACTCGTCGACTCGCTGGCCGAACAGACAACCTACGCGCTGCAGTACGCACACCAGGACGATCCGGACAAGGAAGCGTACTGGCAGACCCTTTACCCGACCGACGACGACTGGCAGATCATGCGCGACATGCGCGTGCTGGATGCGCTGCGGCAGAAAGGCGACGCCAGCGACGTGAGCCGGCGCGTGATGCACTGGGCGTACTTCCCGGACCCGAGCGACGCACACCAGTTCGCGGACTGGGCCGAAGCGAAAGGCTATCCGGTCGAATCGGTCGCGCCGACGGAAGACGGCAAGTCGGCCGTGCGGTTTTCGCACGAAGGCACGATGGCGCTGGCCGACATCACGCGCCATACGATCGCGATCAATCGCGAGGTGCGTTCGCTCGGAGGGGAATACGACGGATGGGAAACCAGCGTCGAACAGGCTGATTGAGCGGGTCGACATACCCGCTGCGTACGACGTGACGCTACGCGTCAGGTGCAAAAAATTCCCGGCAGCGTTGCTGCGCGCTGCCGGGATCAAGGCATCGCCGGCCGAAACCGGCGATGGGCCTGAGGGTTCGCTCAGGCACGAGGAAAGCGATTCATGCGGATCAGGCGAACGGATATCGGGGTGCGCCTGGTTCGATTGCGCAGCCTGCCGAACGCCTGTTCGGTTCCGCCGACGCAGCTCTCCGGCGTCGGGCGGGCAAAAAGCCCCCGCTCCTGCGCGAGCGAGCGGGGAAACAGTTGACCGGGCCGGGGAAGAACGGTCAACCGGCCAAATTGTGATCGCGGGCCGCGCGACGGTCTGTGCGGCAACTCACCCTTTGTCGACAAGATGGCGGCGTCAGGCAGGTCCGCATGCCGCGTGGCGTCGCGGTCCGAGCGCAAGACCTGCGACCGGCAGCGGCGACGATCGCGCCAGCCGTCGGCAGCGTTCTTCATTTCATGTTTGGAGTTCTATTTTGTTTTAGTTCAAGCGGACGTTTTTCAGAAGCGGCCCAGTTTCCGGTAAGTCGCGGGTGATGTCAAAGCAGGATTATTCTATTTTCTCGAGAGCCGTGATTTCGGCTTCATTTTCTCGCATCGATTTTCGTGAAGCCATGTTTCACGAACGCAATAACCAGCGGCAGGAAAACCCGGTTTCGTCATTACGGCGAGCTGCTGGAAAACCAGTCGGCTACCATATCGATCCAGTCGACATCGCTGACGATTTCAATGACCGTTTCGCCGACGATTTCGGCAGTCGATGAACCTGTTGACGCCGCCCCGGCGGCAACCGCGTTTGCCTTCGCAATTTCGACCGACGCGCCGGACCTCGGGTCGGCAAGCCGCTCCAGCCAGTCGACGATATTTGCACGCGCATCCTCTTCATCGGCGAAGTCATTCCGCTCGAGAAAGCGGTCGAACACGATCCACGCGAGCGTCTTGCTTCGCGAATCGGATTCCAGTTTCCGGTCGACAACGCCCGTCCGACCGGACTCCCTGATTTCGAGCGTCGCCGTGAAACAGTAATCGAGATATTCGATTTCAAGTTTCGACGACATGGTTTTCTCCGGTCAATCTGCCCTCTCTGTTCTTTTGACGATCCGCGCCTGCCCGGCTTCGCGACGCCGTATGAAGCATGCGTGAATTTCGCGCGGCGCGTCCTTTCCGCTGCAAGTATCGCGATATTCCCACGACCTGTCGATTTCGACCGCCGACGCATGACCGCATCCGCTTTGCCAATCGCGCCTTGTGCACATCCGGTTCCGCTGCGATTCGTTCCGTTTTCCTATTCCGGGTATCGACCTGCACCGCTGTCGTAATCGCGCTGCTAAACTCCGGCCACGAAGACCGCTTGCGCCACCAGAGGAAATAATGACGCTCGCCCGCGCACAACTGAATGGCGTGGATGTCTGGATTATCCAGCTTCCCGGGCATGCCCCCTATGCCTATACGCACCTCAAGCGGGTATTCCCGTCCGACGACTCGCGACATCGGGTCGTGACGATCGACCTGACGAAACTGCTGACATGCGCCGACCGCGACACCACCGACTATGTGCTGCCGTCGGTTCAGTACTGGGCTCCCGGAAAAGCCGCGGGTATTCGCGAATTCCTCGATCCGGACCAGGACAAGATTCCGGAGATGCCGTTCATCACGTTTCGCGAGACAAGAACGCGAACGCTGCTCGGCATCCCCGGCTTGTCGAAAGTCGGCGTCGCGTCGTTCCGCAACGGCCAGCATCGCGCACGCTATCTTGCCTATGCCGGCGCGACGACCCTGCCCGTCGAGGTGCACGAGACGGAGGCCGATTTGCTCATGCGATATTGCGGCGAGTAACAGACGAGCAAGTTCGGCTTCCGCCCGGGAATGGCTGCATATCGTGCGGCCGTTCGTTCGGATCGCGGCAAGCCGCTAGGCCTGTATCGCGTAGATCCGATCGGTGACCTCCGTCTGGCCGATCCGGCTCGTTTCGATACCCGCCAATTGCCAGCCGTTGTGCTCATAGAAGCCGATCGCGCGCACGTTGCCTTCCAGCACCGACAGATGGACCTTGTCCACGCCGATCGTCCGGGCGGTTTGCCAACTCAGGGTGTGCAGGCGAGCGATGAGGGGCGCGTCGTGCGCTGTCGCGGCGCGAAGCGTGGTCCGGGTTTCCGGCATCGGTTGGCAACTCCTTCTGCTTGTTCTCTTGATCGGAATGTCTCGTCGCAAAATATACCGTTCTTTGAAACATGCATGCCGTGACGGTTCGCCGCCGGGACATCTGCGTGCAGGCAAAAAAAATCCCGACGCCTTCACTGGTCGCCGGGATCGAACGGCCCTGCAAGGCATGAGGGCACGAGGAAGACGACACATTACACGCATGCAAGACTGTTGCGCTTTGTCGGTTCGTGCCAAATCCCTGCGCTATTCCGCCAAATTTCCGGTTTCCGTCGCCGTAAACGAAAAAAGCCTGCTCACGCGAAGCGCGAGCAGGCAAGAAAACGGATCAGCATCCGAGGCACGAGGGCTGTCCTGAAAAGATAACGGCACGGCGCGTGCAAACCTTAGCCCCACGAACGGATCGCGGTCGAAACGGGCTGCTGCACGTAACGTCGCTACCTGAGAGGTGCCCGGATCGCTGAATACTCTGCATCGCTCACCAAGGCGCCGCCATTGCTTCCCGTTGCAAATCTCCTATTCTTCAGCGGATAGCATCACTCCGGAGACTGCAAATGAACCGGCCGAACTACCGGATATTGGATGTGCCTCTCGTCGGTCAACGAAAAAATTCCGATGGCACGTGGCTGATGCTGAGAAGGGAAACGAAGGCCTGCAACCACATGGAGATATGGCGTGCTGGTATGCGGCCGCATGCATGGTCTCGTATTACCGTCGCCCCGGACCACGTCGTGGCCTACCGGAGATATGGCTCAAGGATAAGGGACTCCCTTTAACTTCGATCAGTGACCTCGCCACAGCCGAAGGTCTCATCCCCCTCACGCAGCCAGAAGAAGACGAAGATATTGCAGAATGGTTGGAAGCTACAAAAATTGCCTGCTCGTGAAGGATTCACTCAAAAAACACTATTGAATTTCGATTCGCTCCGATCGACGAAGGCACGTGCAACGCTCATTCACGCAGATATCTGCCGCCGCAATTTTCCACGGCCCGCGGTACGGAACTTGATGGGAAGACGAACAAGCATTCCGGCGAATGCTTCTGGACGACAATCCTGAAACGACTCGGAATTCGCTATCGCAGCCCGTACAACCTGCGACATCGCTACGCGACAGCAATGCTGATGGCCGGCATGACCCCATGCCTTTTGCGCGAAACAGCCCGGACACGACATCGAGATGTTCCTGACGACTTACGCGAAACGGATGAATGGCGAGCAGAACGCTCTGGCGATGGCGAGACTCGAATCGATGCTGTTCCCCGAGTTGTCCCGCGCAAAGCAAAACAGGCGCCGAAGCGCCTGTTTTGATCGAGAATTTTGGGGTGGCTGATGGGACTCGAACCCACGACGACAGGAATCACAATCCTGGACTCTACCAACTGAGCTACAGCCACCACTGATACTGCTTTCTGCTCTTCGCTGTTTTTGTTTCAGCAGCGAAGAAGCAAGATTATACGAAGTCTTTTGAATCTTGCAAAGCCTTTTTTTCAAAAAATTCTTCGGCTTCGTTCAGATGCGCGCGCGCCTCGTCGAACACGGCCAGATCGCCGCGCGCGAGCTTCTTGTTGTCGGACAGCACGCGACGCCAGCCGCGTGCGCCGGGCACGCCGCGATACAGCCCGAGCGCATGCCGCACGATCGCGCCGAGATAGGTTCCGCGCTTCAGCTCGGCCGCGCAGTATTCGATCAGTTGCGCTTCCGCTTCTTCGCGCGTCGGTATCGCACCCGTCGATCCGTAGAAGCGCGCATCGACCTCCGCGAGCACGTACGGGTTGTGATACGCCTCGCGGCCGAGCATCACGCCATCGACATGCTCGAGATGCTGCGCGACTTCGTCCAGCGTCTTGATGCCACCGTTGATGACGATCTCCAGCGACGGAAAATCGCGCTTCAACTGATACGCATAGTCGTACTTGAGCGGCGGGATCTCGCGATTCTCCTTCGGCGACAGCCCCTTCAGGATCGCGTTGCGCGCATGCACGACGAACGTTTCGCAGCCGGCCTCGGCGACCGTGCCGACGAAGTCGCGCACGAACGCGTAATCCTCGACCGCGTCCACACCGATCCGGTGCTTGACCGTAACCGGCACCGACACCGCATCGCTCATTGCCTTCACGCAGTCGGCGACGAGCTGCGGCTCGTTCATCAGGCACGCGCCGAACGCGCCGCGCTGCACGCGCTCGGACGGACATCCGCAATTCAGGTTGATTTCGTCGTAGCCCCACTGCTCGCCGAGCTTCGCGGCGCGCGCGAGATCGTCGCGTTCGCTGCCGCCAAGCTGCAGCGCGACCGGCGATTCGTTCGGCGTGAACGCGAGATGCCGCTGGGCATCGCCGAACAGCAGCGCACCCGTCGTGATCATCTCCGTATACAGCCACGTATCGCGCGTCAGCGTACGGTGGAACGACCGGCAATGGCGATCGGTCCAGTCGAGCATCGGCGCGACGGATACGCGGCGGGGAGGAAGCGAGGACGGTACGGACATGGAATTCGGGCAACAAGCCAGGCGGCGCGGAAACAACCGAACATTTTACCGCAACATGGGCCGCACCTGCCCGGCGCCCGCGCTAGTCGCCCTCGCCCAGTTCCGCATCGACCGCCCTTCGCGCCTCGTCGAGCACGCGCTCGATCACGCGCCGTTCGGTCAGCAGCAACCCGTCGACCTTGACGAGCCGCCAGTCGATCCGCACGGCGTCGCCCTGCAGCACGCGGTAGTGCGCATGCTCGCCGTCCCAGACCTGCTCGGTCTTCACCTCGATCTCGAAGCCGCGGTACGGCTCGCTGAAATCGCCGAGGTCGCTGCCTCTCGGTTCCATCGCACGCTCCGTGGCGACGCGGCGCCAGGCCGCCCATGCAACCGGCGCCGCGCGCTCAGTCGTATTCGTCGGACAAAAAGGATTTGCCGTCGGCCGTCAGGTCGACGCGGTCGGCCGCCGCCTGATAGATCAGCCCCTCGTTCAGCAACGCATAGACGACGTCGCCAAACGCGGCAGGAACCGGCCGGCTTTCGCCGAACTGGTCGATCCACTTCAGCGCCTCGATGGCTTCGGGGGAAAGGATGGGGGTCATGCGTTGCCCTCCGGCATCGGTGTCGTTCCATCCTAACACTTCGTCCGGACGCCGAATACCGAGGCAAACGCGCTGCGGGAATGCCGGACGACGCCAACGGGCAGGCGGCCCGTCGGCGCCGCACCGGCGCAGGAAGCGCGCGCTCAGAGACGCGCGATCGATACTTCGGTCGACTTCACGAGTGCGACGACTTCCGCGCCGACCTTCAGTTCGAGCTCGTCGACCGAGCGGGTCGTGATCACCGACGTGACGATGCCGAACGGCGTCTCGACGTCGACCTCGGACACCACCGGACCGCGAATGATCTCCTTCACCTTGCCTTTGAACTGGTTACGCACGTTGATTGCAGTGATGCTCATCGGGTTGATCGCTCCGAAGAAAAAGTCTCAGAACGGGCGGCCGGAGCCGCCCGGATTTAAACGGCCCAGCGGATCTGCCCGACCGGTCGAACGTTGTCTGCTTCATGCACCGCGCCCGGTTCGGCCGCGCCTGGCCCGCCGGCAAGCACGCGCTTCAGCACGCGGTCTTCCAGCGCCGCAAACGCCGCCGATGCGCGAGCACGCGGCCGGTCGAGCGGTACGGGCTGGTCGAGCGCCACACGCCCCTGCTCGATGAGCAGGATGCGGTCGCCGAGCGCGACCGCCTCCTGCACGTCGTGCGTGACGAGCAGCGCGGTGAACCGATGCTCGCGCCACAAGCGCTCGATCAGCGCATGCATCTCGATGCGGGTCAGCGCGTCGAGTGCGCCGAGCGGTTCGTCGAGCAGCAGCAGTTGCGGCCGGTGCACGAGTGCGCGCGCCAGTGCCACACGCTGCCGCTGGCCGCCCGACAGTTGCGCGGGCCAGTCGTTCGCCCGCTCCAGCAGGCCGACTTCATCGAGCACCACACGCGCGTCGTCGCGCGCGCCGCGCCCGAGGCCGAGCATCACGTTCTGCAGCACGGTCTTCCACGGCAGCAGGCGCGCATCCTGGTACATGATCCGCGTATCGAGCGCACCGCCGCCGTCGCCGCGCGTCACGAGCGCGCCGCTGCTCGGCTGCTCGAGTCCCGCGACGAGGCGCAGCAGCGTCGACTTGCCGCAGCCGCTGCGGCCGACGATCGCGACGAAGCTGCCGCGCGCGATGCCGAGTTCGACGTTGTCGAGCACGGCGCGCGCGCCGAAGCGCTTGCTGACGCCCGACAGCGTCACCGCGTCGTCGGGTGCCGGGCTTCCCGCGCGCCGCCGCGCAAGCGGAACGACCGATGCGCTGCCGTCACGATCGAGAATCGCCGCGTCGCGCGCATCGCCGTCCGCGACGCGTGCCTGCGCGAGCTCGGCCTCGAGGTCTGCGCCGGCGAGCGGGCCGTAGGCGGCCGCCGAAGTCGTCGCATTCATGCCTTTGCTCCTGATTGGTAAGCGGGGTGCCAGCGCAGCGTCACGCGCTCGAGCCATTTCGCCAGCACATCGGCCAGCTTGCCGAGCACCGCGTACAGCAGGATGCCGACCACCACCACATCGGTTTGCAGGAATTCACGCGCATTCATCGTCATGTAGCCGATGCCCGACTGCGCGGAGATGGTTTCCGCGACGATCAGCATCACCCACATCAGCCCGAGCGCGAAACGCACGCCGACGAGGATCGACGGCAACGCACCGGGCAGGATCACGTCGCGGTACAGCGCGAAGCCGCGCACGCCGTAACTCTTCGCCATTTCGATCAGGTTCGCGTCGACCGAGCGGATCCCGTGATACGTGTTGATGTAGACCGGGAAGAACACGCCGAGCGCGACGAGGAACAGCTTCGCCTTCTCGTCAATGCCGAACCACAGGATCACGAGCGGAATCATCGCGAGCGCCGGGATGTTGCGGATCATCTGGATCGTCGAATCGAGCGCGACCTCGGCAGCCTTCGACAGGCCGGTTGCGAGCCCCAGCGCGAGACCGACGCCGCCGCCGATCGCAAAACCGAACAGCGCGCGCCACGTGCTCACCTTCACGTTCGCCCACATTTCACCCGACGTCACGAGCGACCACGCCGCCCGCACGACCGCAACCGGCTCGGGCAGCACGCGGGTCGACAGCCAGCCGGTGCGCGCGCCGGCTTCCCACACAACCAGCAGCGCGAGGGGCACGAGCCACGGCGCAACGCCGCGCCATGCGCGGGCGGCCACGGCGGCACCCGTCGTCGACGTTTTCGTTGTCATCGCAGGCCTCTCCTCGCTCAGCTCTGGCTTGCCTTCGGCAGATAGTTGTTGCCGACGATCTCGCCGAACGGCCCCGACAGCGGGCCGGCCGGCCGCTGCGCGCCCTTGCCCTTGATCAGCGGGAACACGAGTTCGGCAAAGCGATACGACTCCTCGAGGTGCGGGTAGCCGGACAGGATGAACGTCTCGATGCCGAGGTCCGCGTATTCGCGCATGCGCTCGGCGACCTGCTCGGGATTGCCGACGAGCGCGGTGCCCGCGCCGCCGCGCACGAGACCGACGCCGGCCCACAGGTTCGGATACACCTCGAGCGCCTCGCGACCGCCACGCTTGCCGCCGTGCAGCGCGGCCATCCGGCGCTGACCTTCCGAGTCCATGTTCGCGAACGCCTTCTGCGCACGCGCGATCGTGTCGTCGTCGAGGCGGCTGATCAGTCGCTCGGCATCACGCCATGCTTCGTCCTCGGTCTCGCGCACGATCACGTGCAGGCGAATGCCGAACTTGATCTTGCGGCCGCGCGCCTCCGCGCGGGCACGGATGTCGGCGATCTTCTTCGCGACCGCCTCGGGCGGCTCGCCCCAGGTCAGATAGGTATCGATATGATCGGCGGCAATCGCGTGTGCGGCCGGCGACGAGCCGCCGAACCACAGCGGCGGATGCGGACGCTGCACGGGCGGATAAAGCGCCTTGCCGCCCTTCGACTGCAAGTGCTTGCCGATGTAGTCGAAGCCGCCGTTGTCGTGCGACGCGGCAAGCAACCCGCGCCAGATGTTCAGGAAGTCGTCGGTGATCTCGTAACGCGTATCGTGATCGGCGAACAGGCCATCGCCTTCGAGTTCGGCCGCATCGCCGCCCGTCACGACGTTGATCAGCAGGCGGCCGCCCGACAGGCGGTCGAACGTCGCGGCCATGCGCGCCGACAGCCCCGGCGACGCGATACCGGGACGGATTGCAACCAGGAACTTCAGGCGCTGCGTCGCCGGAATGAGGCTCGACGCAACGACCCACGCATCCTCGCAGGAACGACCGGTCGGCAGCAGCACGCCTTCGTACCCAAGCGTGTCCGCCGCGACGGCGACCTGCTTGAAATAATCGTAATCCGCGGCGCGCGCGCCTTCGGCCGTGCCGAGGTAGCGGCTGTCGCCATGCGTGGGGATAAACCAGAACACATTCATCTGCTGCTCCTGCTTGACTGTTCTTGCCGAAATTTGAAAAAAACGTCGCCCTGCTCGCGTCGCGGACGAGCGACGCATGCATGGTGTGCGTTCGAATCGGGATGGTTCGCCGGTCAGGCCGTGCAGCGGGCAAATACGCGATTGCACGGCTGTTTCTGGGAAATCAGTCTAGGGATCGGGGCAGGGCTTTGGAACGATTTTTTTGAGCTTAGGTTTTCCGCTTTCGTGATTAGCACGACGCTGGAGCGAATATCGCGGCGACCGGGCCCTATAATGGCGTACCTATCCGAATAACTCCGCGCGCACGGCCCCGGCCGTGCGTGCCTGCGGTGCACTCATCGATGCAGAAAGTCATCCTGCCGTTCCTGTCCGGCTTCCTTGCCGCCCTGTTCTTCCGCGAGGCCACGCTCGCCCTCCTTCACACAGCGGACCTGATCGCCGCGGCCGGCTTCTCCACGCAGCCGTTCGCGCCGCTCGGCATTCCTGAATTTGTCGCGAACGCGCTGATCAGCGCGTGCTGCGCGATCCCGATGGCATGGCTGTTGCGCGTGTCGCCGGAACGCGAGGCGTCGTGGATCGGCGCACTCATGTTCGGCGGCATCGTGCTGACTGCAGCACGCGTGTTCGCGATCGATCCGCTGCGCGGCATCTGGCCGTCGGGCAACATGATGCCCGTGCTCGCGGCCGGCTTCGCGGCGAACGCGGTGTGGGGCTTCGGCGCGCTCGTGTTCATGCGCGCGTTCATGTCGGACGACGCGGGCAACGAGTAACGCGGGCCCGGTCTCCGCGCCCTTCGACCGCAGAGCGATCGACGGTCAATAGACGAAAAGGCCGCCTGCATGTGCAGGCGGCCTTTTCGTTTCTGTCTCGCGCGCGGGTCAGTCGTTCAGGTTCCGCAGCGGATGCGTGTCGGGCGTCCACGGGCAGTCGAACATCGCGAGCACCTCGGCCCGATCGATGTCCGCGGCCGACTTGAAGCGCCAGGCCGGCTGGTGATCCTTGTCGACGATCAGTGCGCGCACGCCTTCGATCACGTCTCCGCGCGCGAACGTCGAGCGCGTGAGATCGAGATCGCGCCGCAGGCAATCGGCCATCGTCGCACCGCGTGCGCGTTCGACGACTTCGAGCGACACGGCCATCGACAACGGCGACAGTTGGCCTCGCATCGCGTGGGTCGCCTTCTCGACCCACCCGTCGACGGCCGCGCAATCCGGCTCGGCATCGAGCGACGCGAGGATTGCGTTGATGTCGGGCTGCGCGAAATGGCGGTCGATCCCGGCGCGCGCATCGGCCAGCGCCGACGTGTCCGGCGTCGGCACGACCTTGTGCGCGGCAGCCGCGTCGGCCACACAGGCGACGGCCTGCGCACCGCTGTCGATGCGCGCGCTGCGCAGCGTATCGAGCAGCGTCGGCAGCGCGGCATCGGGCAGATAGACGTCGGCGAGCCGCGCGTACAGCGCACCGGCCGCGTCGAGCGTCGCGCCCGTCACGGCGAGATAACGACCGATCGCGCCGGGCGTGCGCGCGAGAAACCAGCTCATCCCGACGTCCGGGAACAGGCCGATGCGCGTTTCGGGCATCGCCATCTTCGTCGAATCGGTCACGACGCGCAGGCCGCCCGTATGCCGCGCCGCCTGCGAAATACCCATGCCGCCGCCCATCACGACGCCGTGCATCAGCGCGATATAAGGCTTCGGATAGGTGAAAATCGTATGGTTCAGCGTGTATTCGTCGATGAAGAACGCGTCGATCGCATCGCGGTCGCCGCGCTGCCATGCGTCGTGGAAAAAGCGCACGTCGCCGCCCGCGCAGAACGCGCGCGGATGCGGACTGTGCACGACGACCGCAACCACCTCCGGATCGTCGCGCCACGCGTCGAGCGCCTGCTGCATCAGCCGGATCATGCCGCCCGACAATGCGTTCAATGCCTTCGGCCGGTTCAGCTCGAGAAAACCGATGCGGTTCGCGACATAGGCGCGCACGTCAGGCTGGGCGGATTCGGCGGAAACGGCAGCGGAAGTGGAATCGGTCATGAGGGCCATCCGGCAAATGGCAGTCGCACGCTCAGTGCGACTGCATCTTCGAGAACAGGTTCAGCACCACGACGCCCGAGATGATCAGCCCTAGGCCGATCACCGCCGGCACGTCCGGCACCTGACGATAGAGCAGCATCGCGACGAGCGTGATCAGTACGATTCCGGCGCCCGACCAGACTGCATAGATGATGCCGACGGGCATCGTGCGCAGCGTCAGCGACAGGCAGTAGAACGCGATGCCGTAACCGGCGACGACGAGCGCCGACGGCCAGAAGCGCGTGAAGCCGTCCGCCGCGCGCAGCGCGGACGTGCCGACCACTTCCGCGACGATCGCGATCGCGAGCCATGCGTATCCGGGAAGCTGCATCGCTCAGCTCCTTGCGAGAGCCAGCACGGCGTAGTCCTGGCCGAGCTCGGCACACAGCGCCTCTACGACGAATTCGTGGTCCGCGCGCTGCGGCAGCCCCGACGCGGTGATCGAGCCGATCACGCCGGCGCCCGCAACGGTCAGCGGAAACGAACCGCCGTGCGGCGAATATTCGGCGATCGGCAACCCGTGCTTGTCCGCCAGCGTGGCGCCGGCCTGCTGCATGCGCAGGCCGATCGCATACGAGCTGCGCCGGAAATGCGCGACGACGTTGCGCTTGCGGCGCACCCAGTCGGCGTTGTCGGGGGTAGCACCGGCGAGTGCCGCGTAGAACAGCGGCTGGCCGAACGTGACGATGTCGATCGCGATGGCATGGCCGCGCGACGTCGCGAGCGCATGCATCCGGTTGCCGAGCGCCCACGCGCGGACCGGGTCGAAATGGGGAAACACGAGCGCCTGTTCCTGCGCGCCGATCGATTGAAGATCGTGAGCGATGTCCATGAATCCGTCGATGCAATAAGGTGAGCCGCAGCGGTGCCGATGCGATCGCGCACGGCGCCGCTACCGAAGAGACGAAACAAACCGCTCGATTCTAGCGCACGCGCCCACCGTACCGTCCCCGCAAGACGCGACACGCGATTGTCAGAAAGTGCTTGCGCGCGCTCGGGTAACTCCTTATAATTCATTTCTTCGACGGACGCGGGGTGGAGCAGTCTGGCAGCTCGTCGGGCTCATAACCCGAAGGTCGTAGGTTCAAATCCTACCCCCGCAACCAACGTCCCGATTCATGCAAAAAGCCCGGCCCAGCGCCGGGCTTTTTGTTTTTCCGTACCCGATCCCCACACCCTCTTCGCGCACGCATGCCGCTTCGCACGGCACGCCGCCCGCATGTGCAGGCGTTCGAGAATGCCGCGCCCCGGTGATACACTCGCATCACCTCGTCCCTTCCACTCGACATGAAATTCTGCTCCGTCTGCGGTCACGAAGTCATCGCGCGCATTCCTCCGGGTGACAACCGCGAGCGCTTCGTCTGCGATCACTGCGGCACGATCCATTACCAGAATCCGCGCAACGTCGTCGGCACGGTCCCGGTCTGGGGCGACCAGATCCTGCTGTGCCGCCGCGCGATCGAACCGCGCTACGGATTCTGGACGCTGCCCGCGGGCTTCATGGAAATGGGCGAGACGACGGCCGAAGCCGCCGCGCGCGAAACGCTCGAGGAAGCCGGCGCGCGCGTCGAGGTACAGAACCTGTTCACGCTGCTCAACGTGCCGCACGTGCACCAGGTCCACCTGTTCTACCTCGCGCGGCTCACCGATCCGGGTTTCGAAGCCGGCGAGGAAAGCCTCGAAGTGAAGCTGTTCGACGAAGCCGACATCCCTTGGGACGAAATCGCGTTCCCGACCGTCAGCCAGACCCTGCGATTCTTCTTCGCCGATCGCGCCGCCGGCGACTACGGCGTGCACACCGGCGATATCTTCCGCTCGCTGCGCAACGGCTGAGCTCGTCCCCATGGTCCCCTGGCTCGGCCCGGACGATCCGTTTCCGCCCATCGAACGCGCGCTCGGTCCCGCGACCGGCGCGCCCGGGCTGCTCGCCGCGAGCGCCGACCTGCTGCCGTCGCGCCTCATCGACGCATACCTGCGCGGCATCTTCCCGTGGTACTCGGACGGCCAGCCGGTGCTGTGGTGGAGCCCCGACCCGCGCATGATCCTCGTGCCGGCCGAATTCAAGGTGTCGCCGTCGCTGCGCAAGACGCTGAAGCGCGTGCTGCGCGAGCCCGCATGGGAAGTGCGTGTCGATCACGACTTTCCGGGCGTGATGCGCGCCTGCGCGCAGGCGCCGCGCCGCGGGCAGCGCGGCACGTGGATCACGGCGGAGATCATCGACGCCTATACGTCGCTCTACCGCTCCGGCAACGCGCACAGCATCGAGACGTGGCACGACGGGCGCCGCGTCGGCGGCCTGTACGGCGTGTCGTTCGGGCGGATGTTTTTCGGCGAATCGATGTATGCGGATGCCACCAACGCATCGAAAATCGCGCTGGCCGCGCTCGTCGCCCATCTTCGCGACCAGGGGCTGGAGATGATAGACTGCCAGCAGAATACGTCGCATCTAGCGTCGCTCGGCGGCCGCGAGATCGCACGCAAGGCCTTTGTCGCTCACGTGCGCCGCGCGGTAGCCGAACCGCCGATTCCGTGGCAGTTCGACAAGCGCGTGCTCGCCGCGCTGACGGGCCCCGCCGAAACGGCGGCGCCCTCCGGGATCGAGCGCTAGCGCGGCACTCCTTCCCTGCATCGAGAGCTGCCCATGACTCACCCGACTGAGCTGCCGCTTTCACCGCTTTCGGCGCTGCAATTCTATGCAACGGCGCCCTATCCGTGCAGCTATCTGGACGGCCGTATCGCGCGCTCGCAAGTCGCGACGCCGAGCCACCTGATCAACTCGGACATCTACACCGAACTCGTGAAGGCCGGCTTCCGGCGCTCGGGCGTCTTCACGTATCGCCCGTACTGCGACGGCTGCCGCGCCTGCGTACCGGTGCGCGTGCCCATCGACGCGTTCGTGCCGTCGCGCACACAGCGCAGGATGTGGAAACGGCACCGCGCGCTCGTCGCGACGGTCTCGCCGCTGCACTACGACGAAGAACACTACGCGCTCTACATGCGCTACCAGTCCGCGCGTCACGCGGGCGGCGGAATGGATCGCGACAGCCGCGACCAGTACGAGCAGTTCCTGCTGCAGAGCCGGATCAACTCGCGCCTCGTCGAATTCCGCGACCTCGACGCCCCAGGCGGCGAGCGCGGCAAGCTGCGCATGGTCAGCATGATCGACATCCTCGGCGACGGACTGTCTTCCGTCTACACGTTCTTCGAGCCCGACGACCGGCACACGAGCTACGGCACCTACAACATCCTGTGGCAGATCGAGCAGGCGAAGAGCCTGGGCCTGCCGTACGTGTACCTCGGCTACTGGATCCGCGAGAGCCCGAAGATGGCGTACAAGGCGAACTTCCACCCGCTCGAAGGGCTGATCGACGGCCGCTGGAAGATACTCGATCCAGAACGGGTCGACCTGCCGCCCGTCGATGCTGCACTGGCCCGCGCGCCGTTGCCGGGCGGGCATTCCGGCTCGGGCTGACGCGCACCGCGGGGCTGCGAAGCGAAGCACGCCCCTGCCGCGCAACTCCCGGTAAAATAGCGGGTTGTCATTCATTCCGGCTGCCCGCCCAATTCCCGTGTTCAGTTCCCTCTATCCGCTGGCCCGCGCATCCCTGTTCAAGATGGATGCGGAAGACGCTCACCACCTCACGCTGCGCGCGCTCGGCGCGGCCGGCCGCACGGGCCTCGCCTGCGCGCTGTCGGCCCGCGTGCCCGACGCGCCGCGCACCGTGATGGGGCTCACGTTCCGCAACCCGGTCGGCCTCGCGGCCGGCCTCGACAAGGACGGCGCGGCCATCGACGGCCTCGCGGCGCTCGGCTTCGGCTTCATCGAGGTCGGCACGGTCACGCCGCGCCCGCAGCCCGGCAACCCGCGCCCGCGGATGTTCCGCCTGCCGCAAGCCGAAGCGCTGATCAACCGGATGGGCTTCAACAACCACGGCGTCGACCAGTTCGTGAAGAACGTCCAGGCCGCCCGCTATCGCGGCATCCTCGGCCTGAACATCGGCAAGAACGCCGATACGCCGATCGAACGCGCGGCCGAGGACTACCTGTACTGCCTCGAACGCGTATACCCGTTCGCGAGCTACGTGACGATCAACATCTCGTCGCCGAACACGAAAAACCTGCGCCAGCTGCAGGGCGCGGGCGAGCTCGACGCGCTGCTCGCGGCGCTCAAGGACAAGCAGCAGCGCCTCGCCGACCTGCACGGCAAGCTCGTGCCGCTCGCGCTGAAAATCGCACCCGATCTCGACGACGAACAGGTCAAGGAAATCGCCGACACGCTGCTGCGCCACAAGATCGAAGCGGTGATCGCCACCAACACGACGCTGTCGCGCGCGGCCGTCCAGGGCCTGCCGCACGCGGACGAAGCCGGCGGCCTGTCGGGCCGGCCGGTGTTCGACGCGTCGAACGAAGTGATCCGCAAGCTGCACGCCGAAGTCGGCAGCGAAGTGCCGATCATCGGCGTCGGCGGCATTTTCTCGGGCGAGGACGCCCGAGCGAAGCTCGCGGCCGGCGCGTCGCTGGTCCAGCTTTATACGGGCTTCATCTACCGCGGCCCCGCGCTCGTCTCGGAATGCGTGAAGGCGATCGCCCGCGAGCGCACCGCGTAAGTAATATAGGCATAAACAAACGATATTTATCGACCGATTGCATTTTTGCTATCATCGGTCGCACTATCGGAACAGAGCCCCCGCTGGGGCAAGGAAGCTCACACGATGAAATTTTCGCTGCTGAAGAAGCTGCTGGTTGCGGGCCTGATCGGCTCGTCGTTCGCCGCCGCCACCGCGCATGCGGCCGATCTCCTCGACCAGGTGAAACAACGCGGCACGCTGCGGATCGGCCTCGAGGGCACGTTCCCGCCGTTCAACTCGAAGAACCCGCAAGGCGAGCTCGTCGGCTTCGACGTCGATGTCGCGAAGGCCGTCGCCGCGAAGCTCGGCGTGAAGGCCGAGTTCGTGACGACCGAATGGAGCGGCATCATCGCGGGCCTGCAGGCCGGCAAGTTCGACGTGATCGCCAACCAGGTCGGCATCACCGACAAGCGCAAGGAGACGCTCGACTTCTCGCCGGCGTACACGTACTCGTCCGCGCAACTGATCCAGCGCAAGGACGACTCGCGTGACTTCAAGTCGCTGGAAGACCTGAAGGGCAAGAAGCTCGGCGTCGCGCTCGGCACGAACTACATGGACATGGCGAAGTCGGTGCCCGGCATCGACGTGAAGACGTACCCGGGCGCGCCCGAGTACCTGCGCGATCTCGCGGCCGGCCGCCTCGACGCAGCGCTCAACGACCGCCTGATGCTCGCGTACCTGACGAAGAATTCGCAGCTGCCGCTGCGCCCGGGCGCGAACGTCGGCTCGGCGAACCCGTCGGGCATCCCGTTCAAGAAGGGCAACCCGAAGTTCCAGAAGGCAATCGACGACGCGATGGCCCAGCTCGCGGCCGACGGCACGTTCACGAAGATCTCGGACAAGTGGTTCGGCATCGACGTGACGAAGCCGATCAAGTAAGCACGCCTGCATTTCCCGCCTGACGGCGGGCCGGACAGGGCGGCATCCGCAACGATGCCGCCCTTTGCTTTATTCGTCCGGTTTATGATTGCGCTTTCGCGCACGCATCCGATTCGTATTCCATGTCGACAACGTCCCTGCTCGTCCAATCGCTGCCGGTGCTCGCCCAGGGCGCCGTACTGACCGTCAAGTTCGCCGTGCTGTCGATGGTGTTCGGCCTGCTCGGCGCTGTCGTGCTCGCGATGATGGGCATCCGGCAGAGTGAGCCGCTCGACGGCTTCGAACGCATCTGGGTCAATGCGCTCGCGTGGCTCGCGCGCGCGTACGTGAGCCTGATGCGCGGCACGCCGCTGCTCGTGCAGATCTTCGTCATCTACTACGGGCTGCCGAGCCTCGGCATCTCGCTCGAACCGACGCCGGCCGGCGTCATCGCGCTGTCCGCGAACGTCGCGGCTTACATGTCCGAAAGCATGCGCGGCGCAATCAACGGCATCCACCGCGGCCAGTGGCTCGCGTCGTACAGCCTCGGGCTGTCGTGGGGGCAAACGCTGCGCTACGTGATCGGCCCGCAGGCGCTGCGCATCGCGGTGCCGAGCCTGTCGAACAGCCTGATCAGCCTGATCAAGGACACGTCGCTCGTGTCCGTGATCACCGTGACCGAATTGCTGCGCAGCGCGCAGGAAGTGATCGCGGCGACCTACCAGCCGCTGCCGCTCTATCTCGCCGCCGCGGCCGTGTACTGGATCCTGTGCCAGATCCTCGAATGGGCGCAGCGCTGGTACGAAAAGCGCCTGTCGCTGCCGTCGCGGCACTGAGCGCACGCCATCCGCCGGGCCGCGCACGCGGGCCCGGCACCTTCGTTCCCGCCTACTCGCCCGAATAGCGCACGCCGAGCGCGGCACGCGCGGCATCGGTCATCGCGATCATCTGCCGCGAATGGTCGTGCGTCATGATCGGGCTTTCGGTTTCGCCTGCGCGCAGCAGGTCGCAGAAATGCGCGGTCTCGTAGTTCAACCCGCCGCCTTCGGCCGGCGCGTCGAGTTCGACGGTGCGCCCGTCCGCATAACGGATCGTCGCGCGCGCGGGGTTCCACCATTTCTCGTGAATCGTCACGTGCCCGCCGGCCGCGGCGATCAGCGCATCGCCGCGGCCCATCACGTCGAGCCCGCAAAAGAGCTGCGCGATCCCGCCGTTCGCATGCAGGCTGTTCAGGCTCGCGAACATGTCGACGCCCGTCGCGCCGACGCGGCCGAGCGTCTGCACGTCGAGCGCCGCGCCGAGCCAGTCGACCGCGAGAAACGCCTCGTAGATCCCGATATCGAGCAGCGCGCCGCCCGCGCGATCGAGGCGATAGACGGAATGGTCGCCGGGTACCGACGACGATGCGCACCCCGCGCGCACGAGCCGGATCTCGCCGATCGGATCGTCATGCAGGTGCGCACGCAGCTGGCGGTACAGCGGAAAGAACGGCGGCTTCATCGCTTCCATGAAAAGCCGTCCGGCGTCGCGTGCCGCACGCAGCACGGTATCGAGTTGCGCCGCGTTCAGCGTCGCGGGCTTTTCGCACAGCACGGCCTTGCCGGCGGCAAGTGCGGCCAGCGTGTACTGCGCGTGACTGTCATGGAGCGTCGCGATGTAGACCGCGTCGATGTCGCTCGCGAGGAGTGCTTCGAGGCTCGCGGCAGGCGTGCCGCCGCATGTCTCGCAAAAGGCTGCCGCTGCGTCGGCGCGGCGGGCCCAGGCACCGGCGAGCGTGGCGCCCGGCACGTGCGCGAGGCTTTGCGCGAAGCGGCGCGCGATGCTGCCTGCGCCGACGATGCCGAAGCGCACCGGGCGGTGGTCGTTGTCGTTCATCCTGATCTTCCGTGTCGGTCGTATGACGGTAGCCGGCACGCTGCCGGCCGGCCGTCATGATAAACGGCTCACCGGCACACAGATGAGCGACGCGAGCAGCGTCAGGCGCGCACGGGCACGTCGACGGAGAAATCGCGCGAGATCTCGTCGGCGCTGAAATCGATTAGCGCGAGCGAAGCCGCTTCGGCTTCGCGCGGATCGCGCCGTTCGATCGCATCGACGACACGCGCATGCGCCTTCACCGCGATCTCGTGCGCGCCTTCCTTCTGCACGACGCGCGGATTCACGAGACGCACCGCACCGCGCACGATCGCCGCCATCTGCTGGAAGAACTGGTTGCCGCTCGCCTGCACGATCCGCGTGTGCAGCAACTCGTCCGCCGTGTCGTAGCCGGGGTCGCCGGGCTGCAGCACCTTGAACGCATCGAACGCTTCGCGGATCCCCGCGATGTCGGCCGCGGTCGCACGCACCGCCGCCTGCGCGGTCGCGCGCGGTTCGATCAGCATTCGAAATTCGATGACGTCGCGCATGAACTGCGGATCGGGTTTTGCCCGAAATCGCCAGCTCACGACGTCTTCGTCGATCATTCGCCAGTCGCGCATCGGCCGCACGCGCGTGCCGACTTTCGGCCGCACGTCCAGCATGTCGCGCGCAAGCAACATCGACAACGCTTCCCGCATCACCGTGCGACTCACGTCGAACTCTTTCGACAGCACGTCCTGTGGCGGCAAGATGCCGCCGTACTTGTCTTCGACGATACCCGAGACAAGCCCATCCATCACTTTGGCGACCAGTGACCGGTCTTTGCCCTGCTCCATGACACCTCCCCGTGCGTCGATTTGCGAACATCTGCTCCGCAGTTCCGCCGGCCCTGGTTACTACTGTTCTTATGATCTATAAGTTGATGAGTTCGAGGATATTTCGCTATCTGGTAAACACCTGACAGGGTTATCCCTCTTTTTGACGGGGTGATTTATAAGGCTACAAAAAAGGCCCGGGAAGCGCGCTGCGCCTGCCGGGCCGTGATTTCCACAAGATTTAAACATGCAGTCCATTACGGGTTCCTGATACCGTTACGGACTGCTTCTCATTCAGCTCGATTCGGCCGAATAAACGATCGTTTCAACGCCGTTTTCCGTGCCGAGCAAGCACAGATTCGCGCCGCGCTCGGCAAACAACCCGACGGTCACGACGCCCGGCCATCCGTTCACCTGCGCTTCGAAGCCGCGCGGATCGGCGATCTGCAGCCCCTTCACGTCGATGATCTCGTTGCCGTTGTCGGTGATGTACGGTGCGCCGTCCTTCGTCACGCGCAGCACGGGCACGCCGCCGAGCGCGGTCACGCGCCGGCCGATCGCCGTGCGCGCCATCGGCACGACCTCGATCGGCAGCGGGAACGCGCCGAGCACCGGCACGCGCTTGCTGGCGTCGGCGATGCAGACGAACGTGTCGGCCACCGACGCGACGATCTTCTCGCGCGTGAGCGCGCCGCCGCCGCCCTTGATCATCGCGCCGCTCGCGTCGATCTCGTCGGCGCCGTCGACGTACACCTGCAGCGAGTCGACCTCGTTCAGGTCGAACACCTTGATGCCGTGCGATTTCAGGCGTTCGGTCGTGGCGACGGAACTCGACACGGCGCCGCGATAGCGCGACTTGACGACGGCGAGTGCGTCGATGAAGCAGTTGGCGGTCGAGCCGGTGCCGACGCCGATCACGGCGCCTTCCGGCACGTTCTGGATCACGTAATCGGCGGCGGCCTGGCCGACGAGGCGTTTGAGTTCGTCTTGAGTCATGGCGTGGAAATGCTGTGGGATTGCGGAAAACCGCCAGTTTACCGGACTCGGATGACGGCCCGCGTTTTTCGGCGCGCGGCGCGCGGCGCGTTCAGGGTGCGACCGCCGCTGGCGCGTTGTCCATCGGCTGCGTGCCGGGGAAGTATTTGTCGAGCAGCGCCTGTGCGATCGCGTCGCTTTCGGCGTCCGGATTGCCCGCATAGTCGGACGGACGGAAATGCATCTGGAACGCCGCGAATACGCGCCGCGTGCGCGCGTCGAGCACGCCGTCGGTCGGCACGTCGTAGCCGTAGCGCGCGAGCTTGAGCTGCAGTTCGCGCACATCGACCAACGCGTGCGGATCGCGGCCGCCGAGCCGGGCGGCCACGGTTGCATCGTCCGGCCACGCGCCGACGCCGGCCAACGCGAGCGCATGCCACGGGAACAGCGGACCCGGATCGATCTTGCGTTGCGGCGCGATGTCGCTGTGCCCGACCACGCGCGTCGGCGGGATCGCGTAGCGTACGACGATGTCCTTCGACAGGCGGGTCAGCGCATCGATCTGTTCGGGCGAATACGGCTGCCAGGTGCGATTCTGCGGATCGAGCGGCCCGCGGTTCACGTTTTCGATGCCGATCGACGCCGCGTTCAGTTCGGTCGCGCCCTGCCACTCGCTGACGCCCGCGTGCCATGCGCGCATCGATTCCGGAACGAGCTGGTAGACGACGGGCATCCCGTGTTCGATGCGCGGCTGCGGCGGCACGACGTAATGCACGCTGACCGAATCGCCCGTCAGCGTGCGCAGCGACTTCGCTTCGTCGCTTTCGGTGTAATGCATCACGAGAAAGCGGATCCGCGAATCGGCACCGCGCGCGTACAGGCTCGTGTCGGCGTAGTAGGTGCCGCGTTCGACGAGCGACGGCGACGTGCAGGCAGCCAGCAGGCATAGCACGGCGCATGATGCGCCGAGGCGAAACAGGGTCATCGGTCGCAAGTTCCGGAGAGCCGCGTGCCGCATCGCATCGCGGCACGCGTCGTTCGGGTCATGCCAGGCACGCGCATATTGCGCGAGACAGGATGCGTCAGCCCTTCACGCGCCGCTGGCGCACGGCTTCGTACAGGCACACGCCGCTTGCGACCGACACGTTCAGGCTTTCCACGCTGCCGGCCATCGGGATGCTCATCACCTCATCGCAGGTGTCGCGCGTGAGCCGGCGCATGCCTTCGCCTTCCGCGCCCATCACGAGCGCGACGGGGCCGTCGAGCTTCGTATCGTAGAGCGTCGCCGACGCCTCGTCCGACGTGCCGATGATCCACACGCCGGCTTCCTTCAGCTCGCGCAGCGCGCGCGCGAGGTTCGTCACCGTGATGTACGGCACCGTATCGGCCGCGCCGCTCGCCACCTTGGCCGCGGTCGCGTTCAGGCCGACCGCACGGTCGCGCGGCGCGATCACCGCGTGCGCGCCGGCGGAATCGGCAACGCGCAGGCACGCGCCGAGGTTGTGCGGATCGGTGACGCCGTCGAGCACGAGCAGCAGCGCGGGGCCCTGGATGCCGTCGAGCAGCTCGGACAGGTTCTGCGCGAGCGGCACGTCCTCGACACGCGCGACGACGCCCTGGTGGCGCTCGGTATGGGCGAGGCCCCACAGGCGCGTTTCGTCGGCCGCGATCAGCCGCACGCCCGCTTCCTTCGCGGTGTGCAGGAAGTCCTGCATGCGGCGGTCGCGGCGCGTCTGGTCGTACAGCACCTCCGCAACCGTCGATGCATCGTGCCGCAAACGTGCGGTCACCGCATGAAAACCGTAAAGAACCTTCAGACGTGACATGACTGGAACAACCTTCGATCAAACGTGCGGCCGTGCGACGCGCGCAGCCGCGATCCATGGAAAAGGAAAGCGCCGCGTTGCCGGCCGATGACCGGTGACGCGGCGTCTCTCGATACTGCAGGGCGTGCGCTTGCGCCGCCCCGAACGCTCAATACTTCTTGCGGGCGCGTGCCTTCTTCGCGGTCGGCTTCGCCGTCGCACCGCCGCTGCCGCCGCTGCCGCCCTTCTTGCGTGCGGCACGCGCTTCCTTCACCGCGACGCTCGGTGCGCTTGCGGCCTTCTTGCGGCGCGGCGCGAGCTCTTCCGCCTGCGGCAGCGCACGCACGCGCGGGCCGTTGCGATCGGCGCCGGCACCTGCGCCTGCAGCAGCCGGCGCGGGCGACGGGCGCGGCGCCTTCACCGGCGTATCGCGCACGAGGCGGAAATCGATCTTGCGCGCGTCGAGATCGACGCGGCTCACCTGCACGCGCACGCGGTCCGACAGGCGATAGCGGATGCCCGTCCGTTCGCCGCGCAGCTCATTCTTGATCTCGTCGTACTGGAAGTAGTCCGAGCCGAGTTCCGTGACGTGCACGAGCCCTTCGATGAACAGCGTGTCGAGCTGCACGAAGATGCCGAACGACGTGACGCCGTTCACCATCCCGCCGTATTCCTCGCCGAGCTTGTCGCGCATGAAGTAGCACTTGAGCCATGCCTCGACGTCGCGCGACGCTTCGTCCGCACGCCGCTCGTTCGCCGAGCAATGCAGGCCGAGCTCTTCCCAGATCGCCGTGTTCGAGCGCGAGCGGTTGCGCGCTTCGTCGTCGGCCTGCTGCATCGCGCGGGCGCGCGGCGACAGCGCGGTGTTCAGCTCGAAGCCCTCCGGCGCCTTCGGCACGTACTTCTTGCCGGACAGGATCGAATAGATCGCGCGGTGCGTGAGCAGGTCGGGATAACGACGGATCGGGCTCGTGAAGTGCGCATACGCCTCGTAAGCGAGACCGAAGTGGCCGATGTTGTCCGGGCTGTAGACGGCCTGCTGCATCGAACGCAGCAGCATCGGCTGCAGCATCTGCGCGTCGGGCCGGTCGCGGATCTGCGCCATCAGCGCCGCGTAGTCGCTCGCATGCGGCTTGTCGCCGCCGCCGAGCGACAGGCCCATGCCGCGCAGGAACGCACGCAGGTTCTCGAGCTTCTCCGGCGTCGGCCCCGCGTGCACGCGGTACAGGCCCGCATGCTTGTTGCGCTTCAGGAAGTCGGCCGCGCAGACGTTCGCGGCCAGCATGCACTCCTCGATCAGCTTGTGCGCGTCGTTGCGCTGGCGCGGCACGATCTGCTCGATCTTGCCCTGCGAGTTGCAGACGATGTAGGTCTCGGTCGTGTCGAAATCGATCGCGCCGCGCTTCTGCCGTGCGGCGAACAGCGACTTGTAGACGCCGTACAGGTTCTGCAGGTGCGGCAGCAGGTCCGCGCGGCGCGCGGCCTCCGGCCCCTTCGTGTTCGACAGCACGGCCGCCACTTCGGTGTACGTAAGGCGCGCAGCCGAATGGATCACGGCCGGATAGAACTGGTACGCCTTGATCTCGCCGCGCGCGGTGATCACCATGTCGCACGCGAGCACGCAGCGGTCAACTTGCGGGTTCAGCGAGCACAGGCCGTTCGACAGTTTCTCCGGCAGCATCGGGATCACGCGGCGCGGGAAATAGACCGACGTGCTGCGCTCGAGCGCGTCGGCATCGAGCCCGTTGCCCGGCTGTACGTAGTACGACACGTCGGCGATCGCGACGATCAGCCGGAAGCCGTCGCCGCGACCGACCTTGACCGGCTCGCAGTAAACGGCGTCGTCGAAGTCGCGTGCGTCCTCGCCGTCGATCGTCACGAGCGGCACGTCGCGCAGGTCGACGCGGAAACGCAGGTCGGCCGGCCGTACCTTGTCGGGCAGCGCGGCGGCTTCGTCGAGCGCCGGCTGGCTGAATTCATGCGGCACGCCGTACTTGCGCACCGCGATTTCGATTTCCATGCCCGGATCGTCGATGTCGCCGAGCACTTCGACGACGCGGCCGAGCGGCTGTGAATGACGGCTCGGGAAATCGGTCAGCTCGACGACGACGACCTGCCCGACCTTCGCCTTCTTCACGTTCTGCGTGATCAGGATGTCGTGGCCGATGCGCTTGTCTTCCGGCGCGACGATCAGCGCGCCGTTCTCGTTGAGCAGGCGGCCGATCACGCGCTTGTTCGCGCGCTCGGTGACTTCGACGACATGCCCTTCCGGCCGGCCGCGGCGATCGTAGCCGACGATCCGCGCGAGCACGCGGTCGTTGTGCATCACCTTCTGCATTTCGCCATTCGGCAAAAACAGGTCGTCCTGGCCGTCGTCGCGGATCACGAACCCGTAGCCGTCGCGATGCCCTTGCACGCGCCCTGCGACGAAATTCGACGGATGAGTCAACTGGTAGTGGCCGCGCTTGTCGAGGCGGATCTGGCCGTCGCGCTCCATCGCGGCGACACGCCGGAAGAACCCTTCGCGCTCCTGACGCTTGATCGACAGTGCTTCGGCGATGTCGTTGGCAGCCAGTGGCGCATCGCTCGTACGCAGCACGCCGAGAATTTCTTCACGGCTCGGAATGGGGTACGGATATTTGCTCAAGGGTTTGTCGATGATTGTTCTCGTTGCGTTGACTGATGGTGCACGGCATCAACATAGAGGTGTCCGTCAGACAGTTCTATATTGACGGCGGCGGGTCATTCTATCACCCGCCTGTGTCGCCAAATGACCGGAATGCCGCGGGCGGGCGCGACGGCGGCCGGTTTGCGATGCATCGCAAAAAAGTGTTGACACGAATAATTGGGGCGCTATAATTTCGCTTCTTTGCAGCAAGCAGCTACTGCAAAACGTGCCCAGGTGGCGGAATTGGTAGACGCACTAGGTTCAGGTCCTAGCGGTGGCAACACCGTGGAGGTTCGAGTCCTCTCCTGGGCACCACTTATATTTAAAAAGGTCGGCTTCTAGCCGGCCTTTTTTCATTTCCGACTCGGGAAAAAGAGCGACCTACTCGCCGATGAACCTGCGCAGCAACCGGCACGGCTCGTCGAACCCGGCCTTCATGAATTTCCGCAGGCGCGCGGATTGAGCGCCTGCGGTGCGATCTCCGGACTCTGCGCGGCGACCGCCTCCCCGCCCACCCTTATGCCCGCCAGTCGGATCGATAGCAGAATTTATCGGTTATCGCCCGCCCTCCCCGTTGGTACGTTAGCCGGCCCGCTTCATTGCAACGAACCCGACGAGGAGCACGATTCATGACGTCGATGAACCGCCGCGCGTTCGCGCGCGCGATGCTGGCCGCAGGCCTCACTGCGGCGGGCGTCCGAACGCACGCCGAGACCACGCCTGCCGCATTGCGCATCGGCTACCAGAAGTCGTCGACGCTCATCACACTGCTCAAGACGCGCGGCACACTCGAGCAGGCGCTTGCGCCGCTCGGCCTGCGCGTGTCGTGGCATGAATTCGCGAGCGGGCTGCCGCTGACCGAAGCGCTCAACGTCGGCGCCGTCGATTTCAGCGCCGACGTCGCCGACACGGTCCCGGTCTTCGCGCAGGCCGCGCATGCGCGTTTCGTGTACGTCGCGCAGGAAGCGCCGTCGCCGAAGGCACAGGCGATCGTCGTCAAGCAGGACAGCACACTTCGAACGCTCGCCGATCTCAAGGGCAAGCGCATCGCGGTCACGAAGGCGGCCGGCAGCCACTACCTGCTGCTCGCCGCACTCGCACGCGCAAAGCTCACGCCCGCCGACGCGGCGATCCACTACCTGACGCCCGCAGATGGCCGCGCAGCGTTCGAGCGCGGCAGCGTGGACGCATGGATCACGTGGGATCCGTATGTCGCGTCGGTCGACCGGAATCCCGACGTGCGGATTCTGGCCGACGGCAACGGACTCGCGTCGTACCAGCGCTACTACCTCGCATCGAGCAGTTTCGCCGCCGCGCGGCCCGACGTTGTCCAGATCCTGTTCGACCAGTTGTCGCAGGCCGGCGCGTGGTTGCGCGACCATCCGCAGGAGGCCGCGAATACGCTTGCGCCGATCTGGGGGCTCGACGCGGCGGCTATCGCACGCGCGAACGCGCGACGCAGTTACCTCGTCCGAGCAGTGGTCGCGCAAAACTTCGGCGAACAGCAGAAGATCGCCGACACGTTCCTCGCGGCCGGACTGCTGCCGGCACGCGTCGATACAGGCCAGGCGCAGCGCTGGAATTTCGCGGCAAAACGCGCGGATCCGGTCGGCGCGTGAGACTCCGTCGCACAAGGATGCAATATTTTTATCGCTTCGGATGAAATTGTGTTGACAGACTTCGAAGACACGCTAGAATAGCGGTCTTCACATCGCAGCAAGCGAAACGTGCCCAGGTGGCGGAATTGGTAGACGCACTAGGTTCAGGTCCTAGCGGTGGCAACACCGTGGAGGTTCGAGTCCTCTCCTGGGCACCACTTATTTAAAAAGGTCGGCTTCTGCCGGCCTTTTTCTTTTTCAGGCCCAGGAAGCAAAGCGCCTGCGCGCTTTGCGGGAGGACTCGAAAGGCTGCGCTTGCAAGCACAGCCGGGGTCGCGCTCGTGTGACCGAGTCCTCTCCTGGGCACCACTTGTTTTCTAAAAAGGTCGGCTTCTAGCCGGCCTTTTTTCATTTCCGGTTCCACATCGGCGCCACCCATCCGTCAGCCGGACGACCATCGACACAGCGCCGACCGGCCATCGGCTTCAGGCACCGTTCCAGCGTTTCGCGGCAATCGCGACGCGCTCGCCCAGCAGTTCAGCCGTCTTTCGATCGCTCTCGAGAATCGCATCGCCGCCCTCGTCCGCATTCGCCTGCGCCATCGCACCGAGGAACGACCCGAGTCGATTCAGATCGTTGACCGAACCCGTACTGCTGTTGTTGCCGGGCATCAGACCGAGGCTGACCCACAGCATCTGATGCTGGGCAGCGAAGACAGCAAGCTGCTGCAGCGTCGCCAGTTTGTCGCCGCTTTGCGACGCCGACACCGTAAAGCCGGCCGCCAGCTTGTCTCGCCACTTGCCCCAATGCTTCGACGATGCGTCCATGAAGCCCTTGAACTGCGCGGACGCGCTGCCCATGTAGGTCGGCGAACCAAAGACGATCGCCTTGGCATCGCGCTCCAGATACTCCCAGTGTTCGTCGATCGCGTCGACAGGGATCAGCTTGACCGACGCACCGTCGACCTTCTCGACACCACGAGCGACTGCGTCCGCAATGACGGCCGCATGACCGTAGCCGCTATGAAAAACCACTGCGATTTCAGACATCGGAAACTCCTTTTTGGTTATTCCATAAAAACGTTACCGCGATAGTAACAGAAATGATCGCGATGCAAATGCGTTCGCTTGCATGTACCGCGCGCTCCATAGCGGCAGACGACTACACGATGCGCACGGTGTCGCCAAGCGAGCGGACAACTGCGCGGCGCCCACCGCCTGCATTCGCGAGTCGGCGCGGTACGACAGGCACACCGACAATAACTTCTCCGGCGACGGACTTGAACCTGCGTTCAGGAAATTCGCTCGCTCTTCTCCGGCAGCAATCCTTCGCATCGGGATCGCCCCAGCAGCGATACTCGAACACGGCAAATCCGGCATGCGCCCTTTTCTCGCCCCCCTCAAAGACGGTGCAAAATCTGTTGACAAGCCTTTCGGGCACGCTATAATTGCGATCTTTCGCATCGCAGCAAGCGAAACGTGCCCAGGTGGCGGAATTGGTAGACGCACTAGGTTCAGGTCCTAGCGGTGGCAACACCGTGGAGGTTCGAGTCCTCTCCTGGGCACCACTTATTTAAAAAGGTCGGCTTCTAGCCGGCCTTTTTTCATTTCCCTCTTGCATCATTCACACCGTCCTGTTGATCCGCACGGTGTGCCCCCCTTCCCTTGCCACCTACCGGACGGACAAATCGTCGTCGCGTCCGCAGCGAACACGCGCCCGCCACGCGAATTCCAAAGTTTTCGCCCCCCGGCTCCGCAATCCATCCCCATTTCCCAAGACCCACCCCGCCACCCCTCATCCACGGCAAAAGCCGGGATTTCCCTAGGCTGACATATCGGCGCTCACGCGGTTAAATAAATCAACGTGATTTATTTAATGCGCTGCCGCACAGCGCAACATGGAAGGAGACGCCATGAGAAGCCCGCACATCGGCCAGGGAAGTAATTCGGCCAACGTGCGCCGTTACAACGAGCGCCTGCTGCTGAAGACGCTGCGCCGCGCAGGCAGCGCGTCGAAGGCCGACCTTGCGCGTCTCGCGAGCATGACGGGCACGGCGGTCGGCAGCATCATCGCATCGCTCGCCGATGCGAAGCTGATCGAATTCGCGGGCCGCACCGAAGGCCAGCGCGGCCAGCCGGCATCGTTGATCCGCCTCGACCCGCGCGGCGCATTCGGCATCGGCGTCCATCTCGACCGGATGCGCATCGAAACCGCGCTCGTCAACTTCGCGGGCGACGTGCTCGGCCGCCGCTCGCACGACACGCTGCTGCCCCCTCCCGCCGACGTGCTCGAGATCGTGCGTCACGACATCGACGCGATGCAGGCCCTGCTCCCCGACCACGAACGCGCCCGCCTGACCGGCATCGGCGTCGCGCAGCCTTACAACCTCGGCGCGTGGATGCGCGAACTCGGCCTCGCGCCCGACACGTTCCGTGCATGGGAAGACGTCGATTTCGCGAGCGACCTCGGTCATGCGGTGTCGCTGCCCGTGTTCGGCGAAAACGACGGCAACGCGGCCGCGATCGCCGAGCTGTTCTACGGATACGGCCGGCAGTGCGACGACTTCGTCTACCTGTTCATCGGACCGGCGATCGGCGGCGGCATCGCGATCGACGGCGACTGCCTGCGCGGCGTGACCGGCAATGCAGGCGACATCGCCGTGATTCCCGTGCCGCCGAGCCGGCTGGCATCCGCGCCGCCGCCGCGCGGCCCGTGGGACATCCTGCTCGCGCGCGCCTCGCTGCACGCGCTCGTACGCCATCTGCGCCATCACGGCGAGACGGTCGAGAACCGCGCCGATCTCGCAGCCTGCATTGCCCGCGGCCTGCCGGCCGTCGACGAATGGATCAACGACTGCGTCGACGCGCTCGCGCCGGCGTTGCGCGCGGTGCTGTGCGTGGTCGATGCGCCGGTAGTCGTGATCGACGCCGATACCGACGCGGGCCTGCTCGACGCGGTCACGACGCGCCTGCGCTCGGCACTGGTTGCCACCGCGCCCGAAGCGCGCGGCACGCCGACGCTCGTGCGCGGCACGTTCGGCGCCGACGCCGGCGCGATCGGCGCGGCCACGCTGCCGATGTTCTTCAACTTTTCCCCGCGGGCCGGCATCCTCAAGGGCGCCCGCACCGACTCGCAGGAGGTCAACCATGTCGCGGTCTGAGTCCCGCCCGCTGCTCGAAATGCGCCGGATCAGCAAGACGTTCCCGGCCGTGCGCGCGCTCGACAATGTCAGCCTGACCGTCTATCCGGGCGAGATCCACTCGCTGATGGGCGAGAACGGCGCCGGCAAATCGACGCTGATGAAGATTCTGTCGGGTGCGTATCGCGCCGACGCCGGCGGCGAGATCCTGATCGACGGCGAACGCATCGACATCGACGGCCCGCTGGCCGCGCGCGATGCGGGCGTCGCGGTGATCTACCAGGAGCTGTGCCTGTCGCCGAACCTGACCGTCGCGGAAAACATCTACGTCGGCCGCGAACTGCGGCGCGGCAACCGGCGCTGGGGCACGATCGACCGCGCGGCGATGGCGCGCGGCTGCCAGGACGTGCTCGCGCGCCTCGGCGCATCGTTCGGCCCCGAAACGCTCGTCGACACGCTGTCGATCGCCGAACAGCAGCTCGTCGAGATCGCGCGCGCCGTGCACACCCGCGCCCGCATCCTCGTGATGGACGAGCCGACGACGCCGCTGTCGTCGCGCGAAACCGAGCATCTGTTCCGCCTGATCCGCCAGTTGCGCGAGGAAGGTCTCGCAATCATCTACATCAGCCACCGGATGGCGGAGATCTACGAACTGTCCGACCGCGTGTCGGTGCTGCGCGACGGCGCATACGTCGGCACGCTCGAACGCGAATCGCTGTCGGCCGAGCGTCTCGTCGCGATGATGGTCGGCCGCGACATCTCCGGCTTCTACAAGAAGGAACACGCGCCGTACGACCCCGGCCACCTGCTGCTGTCGGTACGCGACATCGCCGACGGCGCGCGCGTGCGCGGCTGCAGCCTCGACCTGCATGCCGGCGAGGTGCTCGGCATCGCCGGGCTCGTCGGCGCGGGCCGCACCGAACTCGCGCGGCTGATCTTCGGCGCCGAACCGCGCGTGCGCGGCGACGTGAAACTGGCCGGCCGCACGTTCGGCGCACACTCGCCGCGCGACGCGATCGACGCGGGCCTCGTCTACCTGACCGAAGACCGCAAGCGCCAGGGCCTGTTCCTCGACATGAGCGTGCGCGACAACATCAACATTTCCGTCTGCAACCGCGATGCACGGCTCGGCGCGCTCGACCTCGCACGCGGCGCCGCGCGCGCGCGCGACGCGATTTCCTCGCTGTCGATCCGTGTACCTCACGCGAACGTCAACGTCGGCGCGCTGTCGGGCGGCAACCAGCAGAAGGTGCTGCTGTCGCGCCTGCTGGAGACGAAACCGCGCGTACTGATCCTCGACGAACCGACGCGCGGCGTCGACATCGGCGCGAAATCCGAGATCTACCGGATCATCAACGAACTGGCCCGTGCCGGCGTGGGCGTGATCGTGATCTCGAGCGAGCTGCCCGAGATCATCGGCGTCGCGGACCGCGTGCTCGTGATGCGCGAAGGCGAGATCGCGGGCGAACTCGGCGGCCACACGCACACGCCCATCACGCAGGAAGCCATCATCGCGCTCGCGACCGGCTCGCAGGCCGAACTCGCCGACGCGCACTGAGCCGCGCTCTTTCATTTGGCTCTTACAATTCAGGTTACCGAAATGATCAACCCGACCAAGCAGCGGAACCTCGCTTCCGCGACGGCCCATCCGGTGGGCGATCGTACTCCCCAGTTGCGCACCGCCGATCATCGCGCACGCATGCAGTCGCTGATACGCACCGCCGGCATGCTGCCGGTGTTGCTGGTCCTGTGCGTCGGCTTCGGCTTCCTGACCGACGGCTTCTTCACGCTGCAGAACCTGTCGATCGTCACGCAGCAGGCGTCGATCAACATCGTGCTCGCCGCCGGCATGACCTTCGTGATCCTGACGGGCGGCATCGACCTGTCGGTCGGCTCGGTGCTCGCCGCCGCGGCCGTCGCCGCGCTGATCGCGTCGACCATTCCCGGCTGGGGCTGGCTCGGCGTGCCCTTCGCGCTCGTCGTCGGCCTCGTGTTCGGCGCGATCAACGGCGGCCTGATCTCGTTCCTGCGCCTGCCGCCGTTCATCGTCACGCTCGGTGCGATGACGGCCGTGCGCGGCGTCGCGCGCCTGATCGGCAACGACACGACCGTGTTCAATCCGCAGTTGCCGTTCGCGTTCATCGGCAACGGCACGATCCTCGGTGTGCCGTGGCTCGTCGTGATCGCGTGCGCGGTGATCGCGATCTCATGGTTCATCCTGCGCCGTACCGTGCTCGGGATGCGGATCTATTCGGTCGGCGGCAATCCGGAAGCCGCACGCCTGTCGGGCATCAACGTGCGGGCGATCCAGATGTTCGTGTATGCGGCGTCGGGGCTGCTCGCGGGCCTCGGCGCGGTGATGTCGGCCGCGCGGCTCTATGCGGCCAACGGCCTGCAGCTCGGCCAGTCCTACGAACTCGACGCGATCGCCGCGGTGATCCTCGGCGGCACGAGCTTCGTCGGCGGCGTCGGCTCGATCGTCGGCACGCTGATCGGCGCGTTGATCATCGCGGTACTGACGAACGGACTCGTGCTGCTCGGCGTGTCCGACATCTGGCAGTACATCATCAAGGGGCTCGTGATCATCGGCGCCGTCGCGCTCGATCGCTACCGCCAGCGCGATTCGGCGCGCACCTGACACCGTTCCCGTCCATTCAACCTTGCGGCGCAGGCAGGCACGCCTGCGCCCGTCTACCAACCAACCTCACGGAGACACAACGACATGTTCAAGCACAAAGCCGCCCTGACCGCCGTCGCCTGCGCACTCGCATTCGGCGCTTCCGTCGCGCACGCAGCCGACAAGCCGCTCAAATCGATCGGCGTCACGGTGGGGTCGCTCGGCAACCCGTACTTCGTCACGATCGTCAAGGGCGCCGAAGCGCGTGCGAAGCAAATCAACCCGAACGCGAAGGTCACCGCCGTGTCGGCCGACTACGACCTGAACAAGCAGTTCACGCAGATCGACAACTTCATCTCCGCGCACGTCGACATGATCCTGCTCAACGCAACCGACCCGAAGGCGATCGAGCCGGCAGTGAAGAAGGCGCAGGCGGCCGGCATCACGGTCGTCGCGGTCGACGTCGCGGCAGCCGGCGCGAATGCGACCGTGCAGACCAACAACGTGAAGGCCGGCGAGCTCGCGTGCGACTACATCGCGAAGAAACTCAACGGCAAGGGCAACGTGATCATCGAGAACGGGCCGCAGGTGTCGGCCGTGATCGATCGCGTCAACGGCTGCAAGACCGTGCTCGCGAAAAACGCGGGCATCAAGCTGCTGTCGAGCGACCAGGACGGCAAGGGCTCGCGCGAAGGCGGGATGAACGCGATGCAGGGCTATCTGACGCGCTTTCCGAAGCTCGATGCGGTATTTACGATCAACGACCCGCAGGCGATCGGCAGCGATCTCGCCGCGAAACAGCTGAACCGTCCGGGCATCGTGATCACGTCGGTCGACGGCGCGCCCGATATCGAGGTTGCGCTCAAGTCCAACACGCTCGTGCAGGCATCGTCGAGCCAGGACCCGTGGGCGATGGCGCAGCAGGCCGTCAACGTCGGCTACGGGATCATGAACGGCCAGAAACCGGCCAATCCGATGATCCTGATCGAGCCGATGCTCATCACGCGCGACAACGTGAAGACCTACAAGGGCTGGAGCGCCCCGCGCTGATCGCGCCGCCCGTCCACTGAACCGGGGGGTGCCGGGCGGCGTCCCCGCGCGGGGGGGCGGGCGCCGCCCGCCCCGCCCGCTCACATCAACCACTGCACGGCCGCGCCACAAGGTTTCAACATGACGACGACGCTCCCCCGCCTGATCGTATTCGGCGAAGCGCTGACCGATTTCATCCGCGACGACGCGCAGCGCTGGCACAGCGTCGCCGGCGGCTCATGCTGGAACGTTGCGCGCGTCGGCGCGCGACTCGGCGCGCCGACGGCCTTCGCCGGCACGGTCAGCCGCGACATCTTCGGCGACGAACTGATGCGCAGGAGCGCCGACGCGGGGCTCGACATGCGCTTCATCCGGCAGGTCGACCGCGCGCCGCTGCTCGCGATGGTCGTGTCGAAGCAGCCGCCCCACTATTTCTTCATCGGCGAGAACAGCGCCGATCTCGCGTTCGATCCGGCGGACCTGCCCGCCGGCGCACTCGACGCGGCCGAGATCGTGCACATCGGCTCGCTCGGCGTCGTGCGCGAGCCGCTCGCGTCGCGCCTGATCGAGGTGGCGCAGGCCGCGCGCGCGGCCGGCAAGCGGATCTCGTTCGATCCGAACTACCGTGCGCCGATGGCCGCGCCGTCGTATCGCGACACGCTGCGCCGGCTGGTCGCGCTCGCCGACTGGATCAAGGTGTCCGACGAGGATCTTCACGGGCTGTTTCCCGAACTCGACGAAACGGCCGCACTCGCGCAACTGCGCGCGTGGGCGCCCGATGCGACGATGCTCGTTACGCGCGGCGCATCCGGCATGCAGCTCCTGCATCGCGACACCGTGCTGTTCCAGCCCGCGTTCCCGACCGAGGTCGTCGACACGGTCGGCTGCGGCGACGCCAGCATCGGCGGCTGGCTCGCGAGCCAGCTTGCGCGGCCCGATGCATCGCCCGCCGAGCATCTGCGTTACGCGGCCGCGTGCGCGGCGGTCGCCTGTGCTCACGCAGGCGCCTATGCGCCGACGGCCGCGGAAGTGACCGATATGATCGATCGCGCTGCCGACGCCGTGCTTTCGCAATAGATCGCACTGACGCGCCGCCTCGTTACACGGCGGTCGTTCCGTCGCTGCCGTCCGGCTGCATGCCAGCCTGCAACAGTTGCAGACTTTCGTCGACGCTCAGTTCGGACATCGCATCCTCACGCAGCGTATCGTCCGCCGCGCGGCGCAATGCATGCAGCGCGTGCACCTTGAGCCTCACGATCGCGAGCCGCAGCCCGCGCGCCGTGCATTCGGCCGCGAACGTGCGCAACGATTCGATCGTCGTACCGTCGACATCCGGCGTTTCCTCGAGGCTCAGCATCACGGCATGCGTGTCCGGCGCGGCCTTCATCAGCGCGCGCACGCGATTCAGCATCCGGTCCGCGTTCGCGAAGAACAGCTGCGCCTCGGGCCGCACGATCAGCACGCCCGGCACCGGCTTCGCGTCGGCATGGCTCGCGACGTCGACGAAGTCATGGCTGTCGCGCAGCCGGCCGAGCACGCTGACGTTCGGCTCGGACAGCTTGCGCAGCGTCAGCAGCAGGCTTACGCCGATGGCCGCGAGCAGCCCGTGCAGCACGCCGAGCACGAGCACCGCGAGCAGCGCGGCGATCACGACGAGCCGGTCGCGATGCCAGTCCCAGTACGGCTTGAATACGGACGGATGCAGCGAGTGGCTGACCGCGAAGATCACGATCGCCGCGAGCACGGGCTCCGGCGTGCGCGCAAGCTGCGGCAGCAGCAGCCAGACGATCAGCGCGACCACGCCGGCCGCCCACAAGCCGGCGAAGCGCGACTGCGCGCCGGCCGCCTCGTTCGCCGACGTTGCCGAATAGCCGGCGCCGACCGGCATCCCGTGCAGCAGGCCCGACACGAGGTTCGCGCAACCGAGCGCGACGAGGTCGCGGTTCGGCGACACGCTGTCGCCATGCTTCAGCGCGAAGTTGCGGATCGATCCGTACGACTCCGCATACAGGATCAGCATCAGCGCGAACGCGAGCTCGACCGTCTGCATCCACGCGTTGCGGTCGAGCTGCGGCAGGCCGAATTCGATGTGCCGGAAATCGATGTTGCCGACGATCGCGATCCCGTATCGCCGCCAGTCGATCGCATAGCCGACAGCGATCGACAGCACGATCACGACGAGCGTAGCGGGCACGCGCGAGCGGCGCCCGAGCACGAACAGCAGCGCCAGCGCGGTCGCGCCGAGCACGACACTCGCGAGGTTCGCATGCGGGGCGCCGGTGATCAGGTCGAGCGTGACATGCGGCGCATCGCTGTGCTGCACGGAAATCGCGAGAATCTTCGGCAACTGCTTGATGACGATCGTCAGTGCGAGCCCGAACGTGAAGCCGCGCAGCACGGGCCGCGCGACGAAGTCCGACATGCCGCCGAGCCGCGCGGCGCCCGCCAGGATGAACAGCACGCCCGTCATCGCGACCAGCGCCGCCGCCAGCGCGAGTTGTTCGGCAAGCGCTATCCCCGATTCCGCGAGCACGGTCGCCGCGAGCACGGCAGCCGACGACGACGTCGACGACACGATCGCGAAGCGGCTGCTGCCCGTGAGCGCATAGACGACGAGCCCCGCCAGCAGCGCGATGAGACCGGCCTGCGGCGGCAGGTTGGCCAGCCCCGCATACGCGACCGCCTCGGGAATCAGCAGGCCCGCGATCGACAGGCCGGCCAGTGCATCGAGGCCGATGCGCCGCGCGGGCGGCGGCGAGGCCGCGTCGAGCGCGGAGAAATGGTCGGCATGCTGCGGGCCGGCATCGGGGCGGATCGGGGCGATCGTCATGAGGCGGTCGGCGCCGTGCGCCTGTCAGGGTTTGACGGCGATGACGCCCGACCAGCCGGGCAGATAGCGTGCATCCTGGTCGTGCGCGCGGTGCAGCGCGACGTCGAGCGCCTTTGCAAAGTTCTTGCGGATCTGGTCGAGCGACACGTGCTGGCGCAGGTAATCGGCCCACAGGAATTCGCTGAACGGCGTCGCGTCCTTCGCATAGCCGCCCGCCGTGCGCAGTTCGCCTGCAAGGCTGCGGTACGGATCGTCCATGAGCCCCGTCAGTACCTTCGGCAAATGCGCGTAGTCGCGACGCGACCCGTCCGCGCCGAACGGATGCACCCACTGGTTGTGCTCCATCATCCGCCAGAAGATCGTGTCGTCGAGCCACGACAGATCCTTCAGCAGCATCGCGTTCACGCGCGACTCGCCCTCCTCGATCAGCGCGAGGCCGAGATGGTGATGATCGGTGATGTAGTGCAGCCCGTCCGGGCCGAGGACGGCCGGGAACCAGTGCGATTCGATCGCGGCCTTGCGCGCGCGCTTGTCGAGCGCCTTCCAGTGCTTGCGCTTCGCCTTGACTTCGCGATAACCAACCGTCATCTGCGTCGGACGCAACGCGTCGAGCCTGACGGGAATGAGATGAACGTCGCGGCCGAGTGTCATGGTCGTACCCCATGTTGCGAAATTCCGGCAACGATACTCCTGATCGCGCGAGCCGTTAATACGTCATGACCTCGATACGCCGGCGATTGACGATCTCCGACAACCGCGCACGCGTGCACACGATACCGCGCTACGCGCGCAGATCGTTGCGCTCGAGACGATGGCGGATGTAAGGAATGCCGTCCTGCACGACGCTCACGCGACGCATCCCGAGCTTGCGCGCGACGTTCAGCGAACCGCTGTTGGCCTCGGCGATATCGGCGATCACGCGCGGCAGGCGCACGGTATCGAATGCATGCCGCACGACGGCGGCCGCGGCCTCGCTCGCGATGCCGCGCCCCCAGGTCGTGCGCACGAGCCGCCAGCCGATCTCGACGTCGCGCGCACCGTCCGCATAGTCGGGAATCAGCAGGACCCAGCCGATGAACGTATCGGGTGCGGCCTTCTCGAAGATCGACCAGTAGCCGAGTCCCGGCGGATAGTCGCGCGTGATCCGGTGCGTGACGAAGCGGCGATGCTCGACGGGATCGTGCCACGGGCCCGCGATATGCCGCGTGACCTCGGGATCGCGATCCATCGCGATGCACGCGTCGAGATCGGCCAGCACGCGCGGACGCAGCCACAGCCTGGCGGTTTCGAGCACGGGCAGCGCGGCATCGGAACGTTCGTTCATCGGGACTCCTGATTCGGTGACGATGCGCATCGAGCGCATTACAGAACAAATACAAAACGCCTTCCGGAATGATACAGATGCCTGTCGCCGGTCTTGCGCGGCGTCGTTTCCGTTTCCGAAACAGTTCATTTCGTAGGGATTATTCCCGATTCGGCGTTATCGCGCCCCACCTCGCATGGCGCCGCGGCCTACACTCGATCCGTGCCCGCGCACCGCGCGCAAGGCGGGCCGGCATCCGCATGCACATCGTGAGCGCGCAAGCCAACGAGGAGACCTCGGACATGAGCTGGACCCGCGAACAACGCAACGTCACGATCGCCGCCTACCTGGGCTGGACGCTCGACGCGTTCGATTTTTTCCTGATGGTTTTCGTGCTGAAGGACATCGCCGCCGAATTCGCGTCGACGATCCCCGCCGTTGCGTTCGCGCTCACGCTGACGCTCGCGATGCGCCCGCTCGGCGCGCTGATCTTCGGCCGGCTCGCCGACCGCTTCGGCCGCCGCCCGACGCTGATGGTCAACATCGCGTGTTATTCGCTGCTCGAACTCGCGTCGGGTTTCGCGCCGAGCCTGACCGCGCTGCTGGTGCTGCGCGCGCTGTTCGGCATCGCGATGGGCGGCGAATGGGGCGTCGGCTCCGCGCTGACGATGGAAACCGTGCCGACCCATGCGCGCGGTTTCGTGTCGGGACTGCTGCAGGCCGGCTATCCGAGCGGCTATCTGCTCGCGTCCGTCGTGTTCGGCCTCTTCTACCAGTACATCGGCTGGCGCGGCATGTTCATGGTCGGCGTGCTGCCCGCGCTGCTCGTGCTGTACGTGCGCACGCACGTGCCCGAATCGCCGGCGTGGAAACTGATGGAGAAACGCCCGCGCCCGAGCCTCGGAACCACGCTGAAGCAGAACTGGAAGCTCACGATCTACGCGATCGTGCTGATGACCGCGTTCAACTTCTTCTCGCACGGCACGCAGGATCTCTATCCGACGTTCCTGCGCGAACAGCATCACTTCGATCCGCATACCGTGTCGTGGATCACGATCGTGCTGAACATCGGCGCAATCGTCGGCGGACTGTCGTTCGGTGCGATCTCGGAACGGATCGGCCGGCGCCGCACGATCTTCATCGCCGCGCTGATCGCACTGCCCGTGCTGCCGCTGTGGGCGTTCTCGAGCGGCCCGGTTGCCCTCGCCGCGGGCGCGTTCCTGATGCAGATCTCGGTACAGGGCGCGTGGGGCGTGATTCCGGTCCACCTGAACGAGATTTCGCCCGACGAAATCCGCGCGACCTTCCCCGGCGTCGTCTACCAGCTCGGCAACCTGCTCGCGTCCGGCAACGCGACGATGCAGGCCTCGCTCGCCGTTTCGCACGACAACAATTACAGCTTCGCGCTCGCGCTCGTGGCCGGCATCGTCGCCGTCGCGATCGCCGTGCTGATCCTGTTCAGCCGCGAGCGGCGCGGCATCGACATGACGCAATCGGTCAATACGCGTAGCACGGTCGGCTGAACCCGCACATTGACGCATCGCACCATCGCGCGCGCCCCGCCACTCGGGGTCGCGCGCCACGCTTGCCGCAGTTGCACATCGAACTAGAGGAATTTGTCCAGATTCCCCGCTTGCCCGCTCCGCCCGCGTTTTTTTATCTTAATAAAAACGACTGTTTGAATCAGACAATCAAATCACCTGTTCGCGGCCGGGCGACCGGCATGGGAGGCGGAACATGGCAGTAAGTCAGGAGGGGCGGCCATCCGCGGGACGGCCGTCCGGGGCGCGATCATCCGGCCCTCGGCAGACCGGCGGGACGAAGGCGCGCATCCTCGATGCGGCCGAGGACCTGTTCATCGAGCATGGCTTCGAGGCGATGTCGATGCGGCAGATCACGTCGCGCGCGGCGGTCAACCTCGCGGCGGTCAACTACCACTTCGGCAGCAAGGAAGCGTTGATCCACGCGATGCTGTCGCGCCGGCTCGATCAGCTCAACCAGGAACGCCTCGGCATCCTCGACCGCTTCGATGCGCAGCTCGGCTCGCACATCACGTGCGAGCACGTGCTCGGCGCGATGTTCATTCCCGCGCTGAAGGCGTCGCGCAACCCGGAACGCGGCGGGCCCGGGTTCCTCCGGCTGATCGGCCGCGCGTACACCGATCCGTCGCCGTTCGTGCGCAACTTCCTGACCGCGCACTACGCGAGCGTCGCGGGCCGCTTCTTCGACGCGTTCCAGCGCGCGTTGCCGCACCTGCCGCGCACGGAGCTCGGCTGGCGGCTGCACTTCGCGATCGGCGCGCTGTCCGGCGCGCTCGCGGGCGCCGAGACGGAAAGCCTGATCGACGAGTTCTCGCAAGGCCGCACGATGAACGACGTGCAGATGATCGCGCGGCTGTCATCGCTGATCGTCGCCGCGCTGAAGGCGCCGATGCCCGACAGCGCCCAACTGTCGATTTTCGCGGCCGTGCTCGACGACGCGGGAGCGAGCGAAGCGTTCGGGCTGCCGTCGAGTGCGGCAGCCGCCGAGTCGGCGACGCTGCATTCCGCGAACTGAGCGCGCGGGGCCACGCGCGACTTCCTGTTCACGATTTGATTGATACGCGGGGTCATGCGGCGCGTCGAGGCGCCCGTGTTGATCGCCCGTGAAGCATGGGGCGCGGGCAGGCATCGAAGCGCCTGCCCGCGCCGAAAGCAAAGACCGGAGACACGTCATGCCATCTTCCGCAGCAACCGCAGCGGCCCAGGTTCCGCCGAACACCGACGGTATCTGGTACGCGTCATACCCGCCCGGCGTACCGCACGAAATCGACGTCACTCAATACGCATCGCTCGTGCAGTTCTTCGACGAATGCACGACACGCTTCGCCGAGCGCGTCGCCTACGTGAGCGCAGGCGCATCGATGACCTATCGCACGCTCGCGCAGAAAGTCGACGCATTCGCGTCGTATCTGCAAAGCCTCGGCGTGAAACCCGGCGACCGCGTCGCGATCATGCTGCCGAATACGTTCCAGTATCCGGTCGCGCTGTTCGGCACGCTGAAGGCCGGCGCAATCGTCGTCAACGTGAACCCGCTCTATACCGCGCGCGAACTCGCGCACCAGCTGAAGGACAGCGGCGCGCAGACGATCGTCGTGTTCGAGAACTTCGCGAGCACCCTGCAGGAGGCACTGCCGGAAACGCAGGTGAAGAACATCGTCGTCACCGCGCTCGGCGACCTGCTCGCCGACGGCTTCAATGCGAAAGGACGCCTGATCAATTTCGTGCTGAAGCACGTGAAGAAGCTCGTGCCGGCCTACCACCTGCCGCAGGCGATCCGGCTGCGCTCCGCACTTGCGCTCGGCGCGCGCGGCAAACCGCAGCCGGTGCAGATAACGCGCGACGACCTCGCGTTCCTGCAATACACGGGCGGCACGACCGGCGTCGCGAAAGGCGCGATGCTCACGCACGGCAACCTGATCGCGAACCTGCTGCAGGCGAAGGCATGGATCGCCGACCAGGTCTCGGGCGACGTCGAAACCGTGCTCACGCCGCTGCCGCTCTATCACATCTATTCGCTGACCGTGAATGCGTTCATCTTCATGGGGCTCGGCGGGCGCAACATCCTGATCGCGAACCCGCGCGACATGAAGATGGTGATGAAGATCATCCGCAACGAAACGTTCACGGGGATCACCGGCATCAACACGCTGTACAACGCGTTCCTCGACAACGAGGAATTCCGCAAGCGCGACTTCTCGAAGCTCAAGCTCGCGATGGCGGGCGGGATGGCGATGCAGCGTGCAGTCGCGGAGCGCTTCCAGCAGGTGACGGGCCGGCCGGTGGTCGAAGGCTACGGGCTTACCGAATGCTCGCCGATCGTCACGATGAACCCCGTGAACCTGAACGACATGGCCGCGTTCAGCGGTTCGATCGGCCTGCCCGCCCCGTCCACCGTCGTGCGCTTTCGCCGTGAGGACGGTACCTGGGCCGCGATCGGCGAGCCGGGCGAGCTGTGCGTACACGGTCCGCAGGTGATGCGCGGCTACTGGCAGCGCCCCGACGAGACGGCCAAAGCGATCGACGCCGACGGCTGGCTCGGCACCGGCGACATCGGCGTGATGGACGAACGCGGCTTCATCCGCCTCATCGACCGCAAGAAGGACATGATCCTCGTGTCGGGCTTCAACGTGTATCCGAACGAGATCGAGGAAGTGCTCGTGATGCATCCGGGCATCAGCGAGGCCGCCGCCATCGGCATTCCCGACGAGGTGCAGGGCGAACGGATCAAGGTGTTCGTCGTGCGCCGCGACCCGTCGCTCACCGTCGACGACGTGCTCGCGCACTGCCGCAAGAACCTGACCGGCTACAAGATGCCGAAATTCGTCGAGTTCCGCGACGCCCTGCCGCAGACGAACGTCGGCAAGATCCTGCGCCGCGCGCTGCGCGACGAGGAGCTCGCCAGGATCAAGACCGCGACGCAAGACTGAACGATCCATCGCTCCGGGAGATGCTGTCGATGAACGCAGGAAAGAAGCGCAGCGCGCGGCATGCCGCCGCCGCGGCAGTCGCGTGCATGCTGTCGCTCGCTCTGCCGGGTCTGCATGCGCAGGAAGCGGCCGACGCCGCGAGCGCGGCACAGGAGGTCGCGCTGCCGGCGGACCTGGCGAAAATCACGCGCGACCCGGTCGCGCAACAGGCACGCTGGCTGCGCACGGCCGCGCAGCGCGGCACGCTCGCGCAGCTGGATGACGCGACGCTCACGACGCTCTTCAAGGCGCTCGACCCGCTCGCCGTGCCGCTCTATATCCGTAATGGCCCTAACGGCTATCCGTCGTACCAGTTCACGATGGTGCGTCAGGAGAGCATCAGCGGGAAATGGTCCGACACGCCCGACCGCATGCTCGTGAAAACCACCCGCGAGCCGCTGCGGGTGTATGCGAAATGGCTGCCGGGCGGCGCGCATGCCGGACAGGAGACGATCTACGACACGACGCAGCGCAAGGACGAGATGTACGGCCATCTCGGCGGACTGCTCGGCAAGATTCCGTTGTGGACGGCGCTCGACGGCGCGCTCGCGCGTGCCCAGTCGAATCACCAGGTGAAGGATCTCGGCACCGAGTTCATCACGAACCTGTACCTGACCGAAGGGAAGAAATACCAGGAAGCCGGCGTGCAGCAGCCGACCCGGGTGGAGGCAAAAACGATCGGCGGCGTGCGCGTCGTCGCGCTCACCTACGAAACGCCGACCGGCCGGCCGCAGTTCTACGCGAAGAAGGAAGTCCTCGGGCTCGACCTGCACGCGCCCTATTTCCGGACCGTCGAGTCCTACGACAACGACGGCAAGATCTTCGAGCGGATCGTCATCGAGAAAATCGCGCCGGCGACGCTAGACGACACCGCATTCGACCCGAAAAACCCCGACTACGCGTTCTGATGCGCACCGGCGGGGCCGACCTCGGGCTCAATCGTCATCGTCGTCGCCGTGGTGCTTGCGCCAATGCTTGTAATAGTGCTTGCGCCACTTCCGGTAGCGATCGTCGTCGTCATCGCCGTAATAGCCGTATCCGTAGCCCGGATAGGCGACCACAGCCGGCTGCGGCGCCACATAGACCGGTGCCGGCTCGACATAGACCGGCGCGACCGGTACGCCGATGCCTACCGACAGGTCGACATGCCCCGCCATTGCACTTCCGGAAGCCAGCAACGCCATGCCCCCGACCAACCCTGCCACTTGACTCTTGTTCATGCTCCGGATCCCTGATAAGCCGGCCCGCCCGGCTCGCGCGACCCAATGTAAGCGCCACGCGCGCACCGAGGTGATACGGCGCTGCGAGAGTCGTAACGCGACGTAACGAAACGGCTTTGGCCGTTCGGCCGAATCGCGAAAATGCGCTGGAACGTCTATAGTGGGTTACGGTTCGACACAATCACGACTGCGCGCTTCCCTATCGAACAGGGTAGAATTCCGCCAAACGCCTTGTGGACGAACACGCCACACACGCACAACATATTCTCTGACGCAGGCTCCTGCCGCACCTCAATGGCCAATCCCGCAGAATCCCATCCGCAAAACGACTTCATCAATTCGGCGCGCAAGGAACGTAAGCGCGTTGAAATCTACCTCGTCAACGGCATTCGTCTGACGGGATGTATCGAGTCGTTCGACCAGTACCTGGTGATGCTGCGCACCCCCGTGGGTCTGCAAGGCATCTACAAGCGCGCGATTTCCACGATCCAGCTCGACACGGGCGGCTCGCGCCCGGGCGGCGGCGGCCCCCGCGGCCCGCGCACCGGTGGGCGCCCCGGCGGCCGTGAAGGCGGCGGTCACAGCCCGTACGGCTCGCACGGCGGCCCACGCGAATCGCGTGGCGACGGCGGCGGCTTCGGTTCCCGCGAGCCGCGTGAAGGCTATGGCTCCCGCGAGCCGCGCGAAGGTTACGGCTCGCGTGAACCACGCGAAGGCTATGGCGCACCGCGCGAACCCCGTGAGCCGCGCGAAAGCTACGGCGCGCCGCGCGACACCGGTGACGCATCCGGCAACACAGCGCCGTCGGATGCACGCGGCGGCAACGGGCCGGTGATCGTCACCCGCCGCCGGCGAATCGTGCCGGACGGCCAGTAAAACAAAAGGGCAAGCCAACGGGCTTGCCCTTTTCTCTTGTACGACCGGCGCGGCAAGTCGCCGCACCGCCACTCTCGGCTCAGTGTGCCGTCCTCGGCAGGCCCGCGTCGGCCTCGCGCTGCAGCGAACGCACCTGCTGCTGCAACGCGCGCAGTTGCGACTGGAGTTCGGCCTGCTGCGCCTGCAACGCGACCGTCTCGCTGCGTACGCTCTTCTGGCGATCCGCGACCGCTGCCTGCTGCTGGCGTGCAATCGAGATATCGGCCTGCAGACGCCGCGCACGGTCCTGCGTGACTTCGATCTGCTTGTCCATTTGCGCCTTCTGCGACTCCAGCTTCGTCGCTCGCAGTTCGTTGACGGCCAGCCGCTCCGCCTGATGCGAGAAATCGCGATAGATCGCTTCCGCGCGCGTTTCGTTGTAAGTCTTGATCACGCGCCAGAACGCCTTCTGCTGAAACAGCGCGACGAAGTACGCACCGTCCTTCACGTTGAACAACAGGCTCGCACCGTAGCTGCCGTTGTAGCTCGTGCGCATTTCCGTCAGCGTGTGCGCCTGGATCTGGCGCTGCAGGTCGTCGACCGTGCTCGGCCCCGTCGTCTCGCCCGCCTGCGGCTGCACCGACGTCTGGACCTGCGAATCGATCACCGGAATCGCAGCCACCGGCGCCGACGCCTGCTGCACCGCCGGCGAATCGCTGCCTGCCAGCCCCTGCGCGTAAGCGCCCTGCATGCCTCCTACCATGGCGAACAACACACACGCCCGCCCCAACCCCGTCATATGGCTCATGAAGTTTTTATTCCCCGCCCGAGTCGTTGTAATCCAGCGCGATTTTATCTCATTAATTACTCGCTTTCGCGTGTCTCGGGCTCTTCGTCGAAGATCTGATATTTGCGCATTTTTTCCCACAACACCTTGCGGCTGATGCCGAGCTGCTGCGCCGTGTCCTGACGCCGCCAACCGTTTGCATCGAGCGCCGCGATGACGCGATTGCGCTCGTTCATGTCCCACTTGCTGCGATCGACGAAGACCTCGGCCGCACTCTCCGCCGGCACCGGCTGTGCCGAGCTGCGCGCGTGCGCAATCAGCCGCTGCAGCCGCGCGGCATCCCACCCGCCTGTCTGCCGCACCGTCACGCCGACACGCTCGGCGAGATTGCGCAATTCGCGCACGTTGCCGGGAAAATAGCTGTCCGCGACCGAATCCGTCAGCCAGTACGGCAAATCCGACAACTCGGCGAGCCGGTCCTCGCCGACGACCTGCGCAACGAACGACTTGAACAGCGCGATCTTGTCAACCGCGCCGCGCTCTTCCAGTGACGGAATGCTCAGCTCGATCACCGCGAGCCGGTAGTAGAGATCCGCGCGGAACAGGCCTTCCTTCACGAGCTGCGGCAACTTCTTGTTGCTCGCCGCGACCAGGCGGAAATCGACCTTGACCGACGTCGCCGCGCCGACGCGCAGCACCGCGCCGTCCTCGAGCACGCGCAACAGCTTGACCTGCTGGTACAGCGGCAGATCGCCGACTTCGTCGAGGAACAGCGTGCCGCCCGCCGCCTGCTCGAAATAGCCTTTATGCGCAACAACCGCGCCTGTGAACGAGCCTTTCGCATGGCCGAAGAACAGCGATTCGAACAGGCCGTCCGGAATCGCGCCGCAGTTCACCGGTACGAATTCGCCGTGCCGGTAGCGCGAATGTTTTTCGTGCAGCAGTTGCGCGATGCGCTCCTTGCCGACGCCGGTTTCACCGTGCAGCAACACGTTGGTGTCGCAGTCGGCGAACGTATCGACTTCGTGCAGCAGCGCCTGCATCGATTCCGAGTGCGCGACGAGTTCGGACGGCTGTAACGTTTCGGCCGCGTGCGCACGCAGTTGCGTGACGAGCTTGCCGATCATGCCGCGCAGTTCGGCGCACGTGAAGTCGAGCGGCAGGATGTGCGAATACTCCGGCGGATACTGCGACGCGTCGTGGTCGCGTGCCGCGCCGACCCAGACGACCGGCATGCCGATGTTGGCCTGCCAGTCGCGCAGGAACGCCGCGCCGGTTTCGATCATCGACACGCTGATGATCGCCAGCGATGGCCGCAACGCGGCGCGTTCGGGCGAGATCTCCGCGTTGTCGGCACGGATCACTTCGACGTCGAAGCTCGCCATGCACCGGGCGACGCGGTCGACAATGTCCGCCTTGCCTTCCCAGACGTAGAGGTCGAGTTCTGCGATTGCGGGCGTGGTTCTCATGATTCGGGTGCGGCTTCAGATGTTAGCGAGTTGTGCGATATTGCAGCCAATTCAACGGACAAGCACGGGATCGCCGCACTTGATCGCAAGCGGCGAGTTTGCGACATAGGCATTACCCAAACCGAGTCCCAGAACACTTGTGACCGAAGTCAGAATCGAGTCGACCGGTTGCAAAAGGAGAGGAACGAGCGTATTCCCGAGCGCGGTCAAAAGCGGTCCGGTCAACGTAGACAGTAACTGGCTCAATATCGCATTCACGTTCAGTCCCAATAGATTCAGCAGATCCAGCAATGCCCCCGTTATACCGCCGCTCACTTGTAGCGATAATGTGAGGCCGCTATTGGCAATTCCCTGCACTGCGGGTGCCAAAAATTGCGTGGTGGAAATGGGGCCTTGTATATCTGGTGGTGAGTCCGTTGACGTAAACTTCAACGTTTGCACGCTTTGATTGGCGACGGGAATCGACAGCTGCCCGGATTTCAAACCGATCGTCACCGAGATGTTTGGAACGAGCAACGACACGAGCTGCGACAGCAAGCCACCACTACCCAGCTGATTACCGAGTATTGTGGCCAAACTCGTCTGGCCGGCGAGACTCGGTTGACCGCTCAACAAATTCAGCAAACTCTGCAAATTGACGGTCAGCAGCGGCACCGTTCCGCTACCGTCGGGCGCATAAACGGGAGAAGCCGGTGGCGCACTGAGATTGATATTCGCCGGCCCGCTCGATGAGCCGCCCAGATAAGCGGCAAGTGCCCCGGTCTGAACGTTGACATAGGCGACTTTCTGGCTCCCGCTGCAGACAATTTTTTGCAAACCGGCCGTCGCAGGTGCGACATAGACGGTAATCGGTAATTGCGTTTTCAAGACCGACGTCGGGCTACCTGTCGCACAACTGTTGTTTCCGTAGGTCAGCGAGCCGTCGGAGCACGTCGTCAGCAGCGAGACTGTCGTATTCAGGAAGATCGTTCCTTGCGAGGCTGTTGCATGGGTCAGGCAATTCGTCGTCCCGCAGGTCGACGGGCCAGCCGGACCGCTCGCCATGGCCGGCTGATTACCCGCGAGCGATACGGAACCCTGCACGGTCGCATTCAGCAGCGGGGCAAGTGCGGTCGGCGTCTGGACCTGTATGGACGAGATACTGACTGGCGTCGTGCTGTTTGCAACTTGCAACGCCGTCGTCAACAATCCGAGCGCATTGACACTGGCGTTAACCGCGCTGGTTCCGCTAGACACTGCAGTTTGAACGAGATTGCCAAGCGAGACCGAAGGGCCACCACAGTTCTGAGGATTGGGGCAGATCGCAGCGACGATTGTGCTCAGAACGGTCAGATTCGCGGAGGCTACACTTTGCTGTGTCGCCGCCTGCAATTCGGCGTTCAGCAATTGGCCGAGTGTCACGGTACCCGACAGCACGGACGTGCTGGACCCGATCGACAAATTGGCGAGAATTCCAGCCATGTTCAGGTTGACCTGCGCCAGCCCTTGATAGTCGATCAGTGACAGCGCCAACGGACTGGGGGAATTAGTCAGCGTCGTGAGCAACTGATTGACCAGCCCGCCTTGCAACGTCGCGAGCGACGTGAGGAGCGTAAAGCTATCGGTCGGCACGCTCTTGGCAATCGCCGACGCGCTGATCGTGATGCCATTGATAAAAAGCCCGGTCACGGGTTCGGAGACGGTAACGCACACGGCGTTGACCGATTGACCGTTGCTGACGACTCCGCCCGACAAGCCGGCACATTGATTATTGGCGGGCAGCGGTGCGCCCGACGTACGGGTGAACTGTGCACTACCGTCGCTGCCTTGCGGTGCGGTCCAGATGCCGCACGTCACGGTAGCGGACGGTTTTCCCGACAGCAGGCTCGCCGGCGCGTTTGTGACTTGATTGACCGCAGTCGTTGCCGCGGTGCAAGTGGAGTCGCCGGCAACCTGCGTAACAGCGGAAAGCGCGGCCGAATCGGCCGCCGCCTGCATATGGCGTCGCTCAGCATAATAGCGGCCGATATCTGTCGCGCCCAGCACGATGACCGCTATCGCCAGAAAGATCGTCACCATGATCGCAGCGCCGCCACGCTGGTGACGTCCCCGTGAGCAGCCGGCTCGGTGCCGCCGAGCCACATGTGATTGATCTGTGCGCATCGCCGCCTCGCCTACTGCTGCGCACCCTGCCCGCCACCCGACATGCCGCTGGCAGAACCGAGCTGCGAATTCATCGTGTCCGGAATCTTGTTCTTGAACGAGTCGAGATAGCGCTGATAGACGAGCGACGCAACATCTCCGAGCATCGGCTGCGTTGGCGCCGCCGCGCGATTGTCGCGCTGCATTGCCAGCCATTCCTTCGCAGAGCGCTCGACGTCGGATGCGCGAGGTGCGTCAACATCTTGCGCGTATGCGGCCGGAGAGCCCGCTACCAGCAAGACGATCGCGCCCAGCACCGCAATCCGGCCGACGCGCATGTTTCGATAATGTTTGTTGTTCATGTCGTTCCCCGGATGTCTGTTCATTGTGCAAAGCGCTGCAACAGCGGCACGGTCTGGTCGTAGCCGAAATTGTTCGCCATAGGTGTAATCTGGGTCGTGGCGGCACGGCGCGACACCACCGGCGGCGTCGCAACCGCGCGCTGCTGCGCACGCACCGCCGCGACGATCTTCGCGGCGTCGCCATTGATGTCCTTGCGGATATCCGCCGGCAGATGCTGCTGGTTCATCAACCGTTGCGCATCCTGCGCGCGCCCCGCGGCAATCAGATAAAGGGCGAGATTGCTGACGATCTTGGGATTGCGCTGATCCAGTTCGGCAGCCTTCATCAACGGAACCCGCGCACCGACGACGTCGCCGCTGCGCAGCTTCGCGTACGCGAGATCGGACAGCAGCGACGCATCGGTCGGCGCGAGATCCGACGCCTGCGCGAGCACCTGCGCCGCACGATCGAAATCGCCTGCCGCGCCTGCGATCAATCCGAGCCCGCGATAGCCTCGCGCAGCAAGCGGCGTTTTCAGCAGTTGCGTGTAGGCGGCCGCACTTGCGGCCGGCTGGTCAGTCATTCGCAGTGCGTCCGCGCGCAACAGGATCGACTCCGGGATCACTCCATATGTCTTGTCGTATGAGTCGATGTGTGCAAGCGACGCAAAGTAGAGGCCCTGCGCCTGCATCCGCTGGATCAGGCCCAGATACATCCCCGGTGTATCCGGGACGGACTGTTTCTGATCGGCCGCCTGCATCAGCGACGCGCGCTCGGTCTGCGCGCTGACGCCGTACCCGTTTTCCTTCGTCGCGCACGCGCCGAGCAGCAGCACCGCTGCCGCCACGCCCGCTTGCACTGCCATTTCGCTGATCCGCTTCATCGTCTTTCCTTCCACCGTCAATGACGCGACGACAGCGCGTGTGTCACCGCCAACAAGCCCGGCCCGGCCGTCACGATCAGCAATGCGGGCAGCAACGTCAGCACCATCACCCCGGTCATCTTCACGGTCAACCGGCCGATCCGTTCGCGCAGCATCGCACGACGTGTCTCGCGCAACCGGTCGCCGAACTGCTTGAGCGGCTCCTGCACCGCGCCGCCATGCTTGTCGACCTGGACCATCAATCGCACGATCGCGCGCAAATCCTCATTGTCGAATCCGCTGGATAGCCGCTGCAACGACTGTTCGCGCGTCCGGCCCGCCGCGAACTGGCGCTGCGCAATCCCCATCTCCGACGACAGTACCGGCATCATCCCGCGAAAATCGTTCGTCACGACCTGCAGGCTCTGATCGAGCGACAAGCCGACGCCTTGCAGCAAGCGCAGCATGTCGACGAACAACGGCAATTCGTCGACCACGCTCTGCCTCCGCGCCGCCGCACGGCGCTGCACGTAGAGCTTCGGCAACATGAAGCCGAGCCCGAACGCGGCGAACATGCCGATCGTCCAGATACCGCCCTTCATGCGCCCGCTCGCGAAGATCGCGAACAGCAGCGGCAGCCCGATCCCGCACGCGACGCGTGCGCTCAGGAACAACCCGCGCGTGCGTGCGTCGACATAACCGCATTGCTCGAGCAGGCGGCGATCCTCCTCCGCGACAACGTATTTGCCGAGCCCGGTATCGAGCCAGCGCACGCCCGCCGCCGACAGCCGGTCGAGAAAACGTTCGACACGCTGCCGGCCACGCACGTCAGGCTTCGCAGGCGCATCGCCGTCCGGCGCGGTCCGCGCTTTCGCTGCCTCGAGCGCAGCCATCCGCCGGTTCAGCGCCTCGACAAGCGCGCGCTCGGCACGCGTCGCGGCACTCGCGCGCAACAGCGCGATCATGCCGAACAGCAGCACGCCGAGTGCGCCGCTCGCCAGGGCAATCGCTCCGATCTGAGTCGCTGTCATAGCATCACCTGAGCCGAGCCATTCGATACAGCCAGACACTGCCGGCCAATTGCAACAGGAACGCGAACATGAGGAGCGTCCGTCCACCCGGATCATTCCACATGCCATGCAGATATTTCGGATTGTTGACGACGATAAAGCTGCCGATCGCGATCGGCAACATCACGAGCACGAACGCCGACAACCGTGTCTCGGCCGACATCGCGGTCAGTTCGCGCTCCGCCTGTTCGAGATCGCGCATGAACACGGCCATGCGTTCGAGCATCACGTCCGCGCGGCCGCCATACTTGACCGACAAACGCAACACGGAGCCGACAAGTTCGAACTCCTCGGTTCGGTAGATCTTCGCGATGTGTACCATTGCGCGATCGATTTCGACACCGCCGCGCAGCATCCGCGACACGTGGTCGAGACAACCGCGCAGCGGCTCCTCGGTCGTCAGCAGCGCCGACTGGAAGGCCGCAGGCACGCTGTTGCCGAGCGTCACGAGACGCACGATCCCGTCGAGGAACGACGGGATCTGCCGGACGATCTTCAGTCTGCGCCGCTGAATTCGCGACGCGAGCCAGACGCCGAGCATCGAACTGCCGCACGCAAGCGCCGCGAAGCACGCAAGCGCGCCGCCGCGACTGCCCGCGAACGCCGCGGCAACAACCAGCACGGCAAGCGCGACGAGCGTCTTGCCGCGTGCATCCTCGATCCCGGCGCGACTCGCGAGGTTCGCCAGATACTCCGATGCCGTCGCATACCAGTGCGCCCAAAATGCGTCGGACGATACATTCCGTGCCGCACCCGGCTGCGCCACGGCACGCGCAGCACCTGCCGCGGACTGCCGTGCCGCCTGCGCAGCGACACCGGCACGCGCGCCGGGTTCGAGCCGGCTGTCGATGAAGCGCTTCGCGTCGGTTCGCACGCGCCGGGTCTCCGCGTGACGCCACAGCATCATCGCCGCCGCGACGCACAGCATCGCGCACGCCAGCACCCACACCATCGCGCTATACATTGAAGCCCCCGCCGCCGCGGCCGAACCCGCCACCGCCGAAGCCGCCTCCAAACCCGCCATCGCCGAACCCACCGCTCGTCAGCGTCTGACGGAAGCGCGCAAGCTTCGGCGAATGCGGATGAATGCCCAGCGTTTCCCAGTGGTCGACCTCCTCGCCTTCCGGCGTCACGCGCGCTTCGTAGCGGTAAAGCTCCTGCGTCGCGATGATGTTGTCGGACAGCCCGGTCACTTCGGTGATCGACAGGATCCGCCGCCGCCCGTTCGACAGGCGCCCGATCTGCACGATGAAGTCGATCGCGTTCGCGATCTGCCGGCGCAGGCTCGACTCGGTGCCCTGGAAGCCCGCGAAACCCGCAAGCATCTCGAGACGGTACAGGCACTCGCGTGGCGAACTCGCATGCACGGTGCCCATCGAACCGTCGTGACCGGTGTTCATCGCCTGCAGCATTTCCAGCACTTCACCGCCGCGCACTTCACCGACGATGATCCGGTCCGGGCGCATCCGCAGCGTATTGCGCAGCAGGTCGCGAATCGACACGACGCCGGTGCCGTCGAAGCCGCCCGGCCGGCTCTCGAGCCGCACGACGTGCGGGTGGTTCAGCGACAGTTCCGCCGTATCCTCGATCGTCACGACACGCTCGATCTCGGGAATGTGGAACGCCAGCGCGTTGAGCAGCGACGTCTTGCCGGAACTCGTACCGCCCGACACGAGAATGTTGCAGCGCGCCTCGACCGCCGCCTGGAGCAGCGTGTTGATCTCTTCGTTGAAGGTCCCGTTGCCGAGCAGGTCGGACGGCTTCAGCGGATCCTTGCGGAATTTCCGGATCGATACGACCGGGCCGTCGATCGACAACGGCTCGATCACGACGTTCACGCGGCCGCCATCGGGCAGCCGCGCATCGACCATCGGATTCGACTCGTCGAGGCGGCGGCCGATCGGCGCGAGGATGCGCCGCACGATCCGCAGCAGGTGCGCGTTGTCGGTGAAACGCACCGGCAGCCTCGCGAGGATCCCGTGACGCGATACATACACGTCGTTGTAGCCGTTGATCAGGATGTCCTCGACGGCCGGGTCCGCGAGCAGGTCCTCGATCGGCCCGAAGCCCGCGAGTTCCTTCGTCAGCGCCTCCGCGATCGCACGCACCTCGTTCTCGTTGAGCGGAATGCGGCGCAGGCGCACAAAGCTGTCGATCTCGAGATCGACGAACTGGTTGATCGCCTGGCGGGACCATCGGCCGAACTCGGCGCCCAGTTCTTCGATGCGCGTCAGCAAGTGCTCGTGCGCGGCATTCTTGATGTCGTGGAATTGCTGCGTCTGGGAGAACGGCGCTGCGCCGTCGGCAAATTGAATGTCGTGTGCCATCGCTTACGACCGCTTGGACGAGGGTTGAATGAAACGCTTCAGCGCGGACAGTCCGGATGCAGAACGCGGTGCCGCCGATCTGACCGACACGCCTGGCAGCCGCGCGGCGAGCGACTCGAGCGCGCGCACGTACGGATCGCGCTCGGCCATATCGACGATGAGCCGGCCCTGGTTCGCCGCACGGCCGATCGCGACGCGGCGCGACGGCAAGGTGCCGACCAGCGACAGGCCGAGGCGCTCCGCGATCTGCGCGGGCGTCAGGTCGAGTGCAGGGTCGTACTGGTTGACGACGAGCCGTACGCGATCGGTATCGACGCCCGCGTCGCGCAGCCCGGTAAGCAGATCGGCTGCCGACACGATCGACGCGACGCCCTGATCGCAGACGAGCCACGCCTCGTCGGCCGAGCTCGTGATCTGGGCAACGAACTCGCGGTTCGAAAAACCACCGAGATCGACGATCTGCTGATCGAAGAATGCGCGAAACCGGTTCAGCAAACCGGCACACGACGTGTATGAGACGTCGCGCAGCCCGCCGAGGTCGGCCGGCAGCGTCGTCAATGCGACGCCGCTTTCATGCCGGGTCAGCGCAGTATTCACGAAGGTCCGGTCGATGCGGCGCAGGTTGTGAACCGCATCGATGAAATGGAATTCACAGCGGGTATTCAGGAACAGCGCGCCATCGCCTGCCGGCAGCCCCAGGTCGACGAGCGCGGTCTGACGGCCGGCCGGGGTGCCCCCATTCGGCGCGCCGCCCGCCCCCGGGCTCGCCGCGCGCTTCTGCAGCCATACGGCGAGATTCGCCGCGAGCGTGCTCACGCCCATGCCGGCACGCGCACCGAGCAACGCGACGAGCTTGCCGTGGCGGCTCGCCGGCTCGGCGACGTTCGCAAGCAGCCCGCGCGTCGTGCGCAACGCCTCCTCGGCCGGTGCCGACACGTCGATGAAATCGCGAACGCCGGCGCGCAATGCGGCGAGCGTGCTCTCCGGCCGTGCGAGCGAGCCGAGCGCGACGATCGGCAACCCCGGATGCGTGGCGCGGACTGCGGCGGCGGCAATGCTCGCTGCCGCGCTGCCGTCCGAGAAATCGATGAAGACGAGCGCCGGATTGAGGCCCGTGATGCGCTGCGCAAGCATGCCAGGCTCGAGCGATGCGGCTTCGACAGCACCGGCCGACACGAGCGTATCGGCCAGCCAGCGGACATGTGCCTCCTGTTGCGATGCGCAAATGAAATAGTCGGTCACGGCGGGTTCACACAATGATTGGATTCGCGCGTTCATGTTGAACACCCCCGATTAAGCAAGGCGTGCCGATGCACCGCGACGCGCGATGCTTCGCACTCATTTCGAAAACCCCGGTGCAGCGTCCGGCGACGCGGCGCCGCCCAGATACGACTGCCAGACCGGTCCGTTCCGCTGTTCGGACAGTTCACCCGGCGTTGCAGGCAGCACCGCCCCCTTCGCGATAGGCGCAACGAGATGCGGCGTCACGATGATCAGCAGTTCCTTGTCGTTCTGCTGATAACTCAGATTCTTGAAGAAAGTGCCGATGATCGGCAGATCGCCAAGCAACGGCACCTTGCTCACGTTCGACATCGTCTGGCGATCAATCAGGCCGCCGATCACGAAGCTCTCGCCGTCGCCAAGTTCGACGGTCGTGTCCGCGCGGCGAGTCGTGATGCCGGGCACTGCGACGCCGCTTATCGTCACGCTGTTCACGAAGTCAAGCTGACTCGACTCGGGTGCGACCTTCAGCGCGATCCGGCTGGGGCTCAGGACCGTCGGCGTCAGCGAAAGCCCGACGCCGTATTGCTTCCACTGGATCGCGGTCGAACCGAGCCCTTGTGGCGACGGCACCGGAATCTCGCCGCCCGCAAGGAAGCTCGCGCTCTGCCCCGACAGCGCGACAAGCGTCGGCTCCGCCAGCACGCGCGCGAGATTGTTCGCCTCGAGCAGCGACAGGTCGGCAAAGATGCCGCGTCCAGCAGCATTTACGACCAGGTTGAACGCGGACGCGACGGGTGACCCAAGCGTCGGAACGTAACCGGCGGTACCGGGGCCCGACCCGCCGCTATAAGACTGCACGCCGCCCGGTGAAAACGATCCGAACGAGAAGCCGTTGCTCTGCTTGAAAAAATTGAACCCGACCTGCTTGAGCACCGAGCGGCTGAATTCGACAACCCGCACGTCGACTTGTACGACGTTCTTGCCCGTGACCGTCGAACGGTCAATCACGACGCCCTTCCCGCTCATGTTCTTACCGACCGCGGCAGCGCGTGCATGTCCATCGAGCGACGCCGACGATCCCTGCAGCACCGCCGTGCCGCCATATGCATTCACGCGCGGCGTGGAGCCATCGAGCACCGCTTGCGCTGCCGCGTCGACGACCGCGACGTTCCAGACAGTCGGTTCGTCGTGACCTCGCTCCCACAGCATCACGTTCGTCGCGCCGGGCGCCTTCGCGGTCAGCAGCACGGAACCCGAGCGGCTGCCCTTCATGATCAGCACGTCGGCGATCGCCGGATCGCCGACCGCGACGCGCTGCAGCGTGCGACTGGCCGAAATCTGCCGTTGCGCGCCGACCGCGAGCTCGATCGTGCCGTTCGCACTGGCGAACGATGCGAAAGTCATGGTGCAGATAGCAATCGCGAATGCAATCAATGTGTTTTTCATTGTTTGGTAGACCGTCGCGCGGCCCTTTACTTGTCGTCGCTGATTTCGATGGCAGTCGATGTCGTTCAATAGGCAACCGTTTCCGACCGGCCGCCACGGATCACCTCGATGCCGCCGCCGCTCCCGCTCGGCCGTACCGGCGGCGGCAGACGCGACGGCAACGGCGGCACGTTCACGTTGGCCACCGGTGTTCTCGGCGTGCCGGACAACTGTTGCAGCGAGACGCCGGCGGCGGCAATTGCCGACGGCGACAGCTTGTTGTCCGTACGCACCGCGACCGTCTGTATCGCAAGCTCGTCGTCGCGCGGGTTTCGCAACGCGAACGTCAGGCGGCCGCTCGCCTCGCCGAGCGTCAACGCATCGACCTGCGCGGTCGGCACCGCGAGCACCGCGATGCGGGCGCCGGACGCTTGACCGTTGTTGCCGGTGTTGTTGTTGCCGCTGTCGCGATCGGGTGTCGCATCGCCGAACGACAGCACCCGCACCTTCGACAACAGAAGCCGTGCCTGCGTCTGCGAAACTTCGCCGTCAAGCATCGCGCCGCCTTCGCGCTTCAGGTTCAGGAACACATCGACGAAATTGCCGGGGCGCAGCCGGTTACCGACCGCATTGGTCTCATCCACACGCACCGCGACCGCGCGCTCGCCCGGTTGCACATCCTCGGCAAGCCCCGATACCAGCGCGCCCGCGACGACCGGCGACGATGCCGGAATGTCCGCCGCCGGCACCCGTCCAACGAGTGCGGACGGATCGGTGAATGCACCCGTCGGCGCCGGCGTGGTCGGCTGAATCTTCAGCGCGTCGGCCGTGATCGGCTGGCCGCCGGGCAACACACGCGTCGCGACCACGACCGGAACCGGACTTGCCGCAACGGTTTGCTGGGTCGGTACGGGGTTCGGTGTGCTGCGTCCAAGCATCCACGCGTAGATTCCGAGCAATACGGCGATCGCAATCAGCAGCCCCGCGATGATCTTCGTTAAATTGTTGGCCATGTCGTTGTGTGGATGCCGGAATAAAAGTCCGATAAGTTTTTTGCCCGATTCGCGAGTCGGCGTGCCCGTCGCGTCACGATGCGTACTTCACAGGATCGACTGCGGAATTTGCACGACCGCCGTGCTCGTCAACGGTTGAGTCAGTATGCTTCCCAGAAATGGCATGCTCGTTATCCAGCTCTGAGGGGTGTAGTTCACCGTGACCGTCAGGCAGTACAACGACGGTGGAGTCGACTTGTCGTAACTGCATTGGAGCGCCGCGACCTGTGGCGTGCCGACATTCAGCCAGGCCACGACGCTCTGTGCAGTCGTCGTTGCGTTCGTAATGCGTGCAGCAAGATTGGGGGCGTAACTCAGCCCGGCCCGTGCGCCCTCGCTGGCGGCAAACGTCAGGCTCTGCTGGATCGTGAAAATCATCCCGAAACTGAGGATGCCGTAGAAAATCACGAACAGCAGCGGAAACACGATCGCAAACTCGACCGCCGTCGCGCCACGCTGCCGCCGGCGTCCACGCGGCTGCATCTGTCGCGTCATCGCACGCCCCCCGTTGCGACAAGAAATACAACCCATGCGGCAGCCGGTGCCGCGAGGCATGCCGCATAGGGCGTTGCCCGGTATCCGCCGAGCGCCATTGCCGGTTTGCCCCGCCGCCACAACGCGCCGATCGACGTGCGCGACAGCAGCATCAGGACAAGGGCATGAACACCGGCAGCAAGACTCGCGGCAACCCAGATCCACAGCAGCGCATTCGCGCCGCACCACACGCCGATCACGGCAAAGATCTTTACGTCCGCCGCACCCATGACGCGAAGCAAAAAAAGTGGGAAAAAGGCGACCAACCCGACCAGCAAACCGATCATGGCCTGCGCCGGGAGAATGCCGAACGGACTGGCGTTCAAATACGCACCGCTCAAGCCACAGGCCAACCCCGCCAGGACGAGCGAATTCGAAACGCGCCTAAAGCGGATGTCGCTGGTTGCGACGAACGCAGCCCAGACCAGGAACACCCCGCTGAAAATGAAATGTGCCATCGCACCGCAACCCGCGATAAATGTCGCGGAGGGCGGACTGCCAAAGACAATCCGCCCGCCGCAACACCAAGACGACTCAATGTTTCGAGGTCGTGCTGACTAATGTCAGGTGGGTTACTTAAAGATGGTGGCAGCCGTGCAGTTCGCGCCGCTCGGGGTGGTGATACATGACCCGAGATTCGTGAACATATTGCCGAGACTGGTGCCGATCGACGAAGCACCAGCAAGGATCGCGACAGCGATAAGACCCGCGATAAGACCGTACTCGATCGCGGTGACCCCGTTGTTTTCCTTAAGGAAACGCTTGATGATTGCTTTCATTTTATTCCTCGTGCCTGTATTTACGTTCTTTGGCCTTTTATACGTATACATCCCTGCATATCTGGCCATTGCCCCGCGCTGTTCGCCACATCTTTTGCAACGACAACCGGGTGCGCTTTCTTTATAGGTCGCCCCGAGGGGCATGTCTCACGATTTGATGCAAATTAACATTCGCGATAGCAATCCTCCTCGAACGTTGTGTACCGAACCGTACATTTGCTTACATCTGCTCCGGATTCTATATCCGATCCTATTTAAGTTCCAACCTCTTTTAACCACTCGGATCGAAAAAATGACCGTGAGCACGACGTATTTGTACGGTGTTTCGGTACGTCTTACACATAGGATTTACGATAGGTTAGATGTACACACCTAATCCACCAGTAAAACAATTGCCTCGTCCACCAAGCCCGCGCAGGCCCCACGTTACGTCGCACGCGTAACGCCAATGTTGTGACGTTACGTTACGAAACGGCCGAAACCGTTCTCGTTCGCCTGCACTTAAACAGATTCAACAATCTTTCAATTTCCGCAAGTCCCTTTCCCGACAAGGAATTGCCTCGTTTAAAACTTGTTGTCGAACCGTCGGCCATCGAAATGGCACGACAGTTGCAGAGTAGTCCTTGCGGCACTCAACACAACGCAGTTCACAACACATTTTTAATGCGAGGACAACATGGACATTAAGGTTATCCCTCATGGCGTGTTCCGGACGACTCTGATCGCGGCCACCGTTGCAGCCATGCTTTCCCTCTCCGCGTGCGGCGGCTCCGGCTCCGTCAGCCATGGCCTTGGCAGTGGCGGCTCGAGCTCGGGCGGCGGCGATTCGATCTCAACGTCGGGTGGCGGCACCTCCGGCGGCACGTCGGGTTCGACGAGCGGCAGCACGTCGGGCAGCACCAGCGGATCGACCAGCGGCAGCACGAGCGGTTCGACGAGCGGCAGTACCAGCGGCTCGACGAGCGGAACGACCAGCGGTACGAGCGGCACGTCGGGTGTGTCGTCGAACGCGGTAGGGACTGTCCTCGTAAGCGGCAGCAATCTCGTCACGGGTGTCGGCGGAACCGTCTCGGGTCTCGGCTCCGTCATCGCCAACCAATCGCTGCCGGGCGTCAACCCGGCCACCACGCAAGCCGCGGGCGGCATCGTGCAGAGCGTCGGTGGCGCAGTCACCGCGCTCGGCAACGGCCTCGGCAATGGTCTCGGCCAGCTCGGCGCGACGAAGGATCCGATCGGCACCACGGTCGCCAGCACGGGCGGCGTGGTCAACCAGCTCGGCGGCGCAGTCACGCAGACAGGCAACCTGGTCACGAGTCTCGGCAGCGGCCCGCTGTCGCCGCTCGCACCGGTCACGGGCGCCGTCGGCGGCCTCGTGTCGACACTCGGCGGCGCCGTGTCGAACGGCGGCACCACCCTCACCAACGCGCTGTCGACCGGCCCGATCCAGCAGGTCACGCAGACAGTCAGCTCGGCCATCACGCCGATCACGACGATGGTCGGCCAGACGACCCAGACGATCGGCACGGCGACCGGCCTCGGCGCGCCCGTCAACACGCTGCTCGGCACGGTCGGCAACGGCCTGAACCAGGCCGGCGCACTGCTCGCATCGACGGGCGGCAACCCTGTCACGACGGGCCTCGGCAACACCGTCTCGTCGACCGGCAACACCGTGAAGGCCGTCGGCGGCCTGCTCACGGGCGGCACCGGTGGCGTGACCAACCCGCTCGCACCGCTCACGGGCCTCGTCTCCACGGTCACCGGCGCACTGGGTGGCGCAGCAGGCGGCAGCGGCGGCCCGCTCGCACCGGTCACCGGCCTCGTCTCCACGGTCACCGGCGCACTGGGTGGCACAGCAGGCGGCAGCGGCAGCCCGCTCGCCCCGGTCACCGGCCTCGTCTCCACCGTCACTGGCGCACTGGGTGGCGCAGCAGGCGGCAGCGGCGGCCCGCTCGCACCGGTCACTGGCCTCGTCTCCACGGTTACCGGCGCGCTCGGCGGTGCAACGGGCGGCACGAGCGGCGGCCCGCTCGCGCCGGTCACGGGTCTCCTCGGCGCAGTCACGGGCGCACTCGGCGGCGCGACGGGCGGCGCAGGCGGCAGCAGCCCGCTCGCACCGGTGACGAACGCGGTGTCCACGGTCACCAGCACGGTCGGTGCACCGGCATTGACCGGCGGCACGGGCGCCGTCACGAGCTCGGGCTCGTCGTCGAATCCGCTCGCGCCCGTCACGTCGCTGATCGGCGGCCTGCTCGGCGGCACGCACGGCAAATAAACCGATATCCATTCATCGACAAGACAGCGAGGAGTTCACCATGTCCCAGCAACGTTCTCTCACGACGGCCACCCTGCGCCAGTGGCGCATGCCCCTCACCGCTTTCGCCGCAGCCTGCCTGCTGGCCGCCTGCGGCGGCGGCGGCGTCAGCTCGCCGCCGACCAGCAACAATGGCGGCTCGTCCAGCGGCACGAGCGGTACGTCCGGCACCAGCGGCACCAGCGGCACGACCACCGGCACCAAAGGTGTCGTCAGCACGGTCGGCCAGACGGCCAGCGACCTCGGCAGCACGGTCGGCAACATCAGCCTGCCGGGCCTCGGCGACGGCGTAACGAAGGGTGTCGGCAGCACGGTCGCCAGCACCGGCACGATCGTCGGCGCAGCCGCCGATGCGGTGAGCAACGGGCTGGGACAGATCGGCTCGACGAAGGATCCGGTCGGCACGACGGTTGCCGGTCTGGGCAATGTCGTCGGCGCGACGAGCAACACGGTGTCCGGCCTGAGTTCGACGGTCAAGGCGCTCGGCACGGGCCCGCTCGCGCCGCTCGCTCCCGTCACAACTCCGGTTGGCACCGTGCTCGACACGGTCGCCAACGGCCTGACGGCCGCCGGCACGACGATCGGTTCGACGCTGTCGTCGGGTGCCGTGCAGCAGGTCACGCAGCCGCTCAGTTCGGCGATCACGCCGCTCGTGATCACCGCCGGCCAGGTCACGCAACAGGTCGGCACGACGACCGGCCTCGGCCAACCCGTCTCGGGCTTGCTCGGCCAGATCGGCGGCGCGATCAGCTCGGCCGGCAAGCAGGTCGGTAGCACGTCGAACCAACCGCTCGTCGGCGATGTCGGTCAACTCGTGACCGCGGTCGGCAACACCGTCACCAACGCGGGTGGTCTCGTCAATCCGAACGGACCGAACGGTGCGGCACCGATCCCCGGCCTGATCACGAGCCTCGTCGGCGGCTCGACAGCCGGCGTCCAGAACGGCACGTCGTCGAGCTCCGGTTCGACGAACCCGCTCGGCGGCCTGCTGTCGGGTCTCGGCTCGACGCCGCTCGGCTCGCTCACGGGTGCAGTCGGCGGCGCAACGGGCGGCACGAGCAGCGGCCCGCTCGCTCCGGTCACGAATCTCGTATCGACGGTCACGGGCACGCTCGGCGGCGCAACGGGCGGCGCAAGCGGTGCAAACCCTCTCGCGCCTGTCACCGGTTTGCTGAATACTGTCACCGGAGCAGTCGGCGGTGCAGCAGGGTCCGGGGGCTCGAGCCCGCTCGCACCGGTCACGTCGCTGGTCGGCGGCGTGTCGGGTACGGCATCGTCGGGTGGCGGTTCGACGGGGCTGCTCGCACCGGTAACGGGGTTGCTGGGCACACTGGGTAGCGTTGGCAAATAAGGACGACGGTCGCACCTTCGCAGCCGGAGCGAACGGCACGGCCGTACAAATACACCCGGCATAGCGGCACGCGTCGCGCGACACCCTGGTGTCGCGCGACAGCATTAGAAAGAAGATGAAAAGCAAGGCCAACGAGGAAGAACAATGAAATCCAGACTCGACAGATGGATGATGCTGCTCGCCATCGCGGCAGCAGGCACGGCACAAGCACAAACGCGCGTCGGAGGTAACCCGCTCGACTCCCTGCCCCAGATCAACGCACCGAAGACAGGCCCGAACGTCACCGTGCAGGTCGCGCCCCAGGCGCCGCAATTGCAGGAACTGCTGTCGCGACACCTGACGCCGACGACGTTCCAGGTCGAAGGCGTGAAGTCGGTACCGTTCGAGGAAATCTCGCGTCGCTTCACGCCCCTCGTCGGCAAGGACATCACGATCGGCGAGTTGATCGAAACCGCCAACGGCGTGACGAAGCTGTACCAGGATCGCGGCTACGCGCTGTCGTTCGCGTTCGTTCCCGCGCAGACGTTCGAGAACGGCGTCGTGCGAATCACGGTCGTCGAAGGCTATGTGTCGGACGTCAAGGTCACCGGCAAGCCCGGCGCAATGGAACCGAAGATTCGCGCGATCGCCGCGCATATCACTGCAGATCGCCCGCTGCGCCGCGCGACGTTCGAGCGCTACGTGAATACGTTCGGCCTGCTGCCCGGCCTCACGGTGAAAGCGAACGTGCCGCCGCCGCAAACCACCGACGGGGCCACGACACTCGAACTCGCGGTCGACCGCAAGCCGTTCAACGTCAGCACCGGTATCGACTTCAACCACCCGGGCGTCCAGGGTCTCATCACCGCAACCGAAAACGGCCTGACGTCGTTCGGCGAGCAACTGAGCATCTCCGCGCTGGCGCCGCCGGGGCGTGACAAGCAGACCTACTTCGCGTTCAGCGGCGCGGTACCCGTCGGCAGCAGCGGCCTGATCACGCGCCTCGACGCAAGCACCTATCGCGGCAAGCCGACTGACAACCCGGGTTTGCCGTCGACCGTCGAGCGGACCGTCAAGAACGAAAAACTCGGTCTTTCGGCATCCTACCCGTTGCTGCTGAACAACCAGCGCAGCCTGCTCGGCACCGTATCGGGTTATGCATCGCACAATGAAGACCGTTACCAGAACAAGATCACCGGCAACTCCATCGACACGCGCTCGCAGGTCCGCGTGCTGCAGATGCAGCTCGACTACACGAGCGTTTCGCCGAAACAGGTACGGAAGCTGAGCGTCAACGTCGCGAAGGGGTTCAACATCCTCGGCGCGTCGAAAGCGCAGGACGTGACCATCGGCACGACGACGACCTCGGTGGACAGCCCGATTTCGCTGACCTTCGTCCGCACCGGCGCGACCTTCACGCAAACGAACGAATGGCCGTTCCGGATCGGCACGTCGGTTTCGCTGACCGGGCAATACAGCCCCGACTCGCTGCCGACGTCCGAACAGATCTCGTTCGGATCGACCCGCTACGCGCTCGGCTACCAGCCAGGCGAAACGTCGGGCGACTCGGGCTGGGGGATGTCGCTCGAGGTCAACCGCGGCTTCTCGCCGGGCTGGACGTATATGAAATCCGTCACGCCGTACATCGCGTATGACATGGCGCGCGTGTACCTGCACGCGGGCACGCCGTCGCCGAACCGCATGTCGTCGGTCGGCATCGGCGTGCGGTTCACGGACAGCCGTTACTACAGTCTCGACCTGAATGTCGCAAAACCGATTGGCGACGCGCCGGTCGAAAGCGCGTCGCGCAGCCCGCGCATCAACGCCGCATTCTCGTATCAGCTCAACTGATTGGTCGGCAAACAGCTCGCGTCACGCGGGCTGTTTCGATTAGAGTCCCCTCTATAAAACGTGGCGCGTGGTTTCACGTATTCTGACGAAGCTCGCAACATGCCCGTCCCATGCAGACGGTCGTGCGGGCGAATCGAACACGACATGTAAAACAAGGAGGATGACAATGATTCAACTGACCCGCCCGTTGCGTGCAATCGCCGTCGCCGGCGCACTGCTCGCCTGCGCAGCACCCGCGTTCGCACAAGCCGACAACCCCGTCGGCATGTGGCAGACGATCGACGACAACACCCATCAGCCGAAGGCACTCGTGCAAATCGCCGAGGACGGCGACGGTTCGCTGTCGGGCAAGGTCGTCAAGGGCCTCGGCGCGAACGATACGCCCGATCGCCGCTGCACCGCCTGCACGGACGAGCGCAAGGATCAGCTCATCAAGGGCATGACGATCATCAAGGCGATGAAGAAGGAAGGCGACCACTGGGACGGCGGCAACATTCTCGACCCGGAAAACGGCAAGGTCTACAAGTGCAAGATGACGCTTGAAGATGGCGGCCAGAAGCTCGTCGTGCGCGGTTATATCGGCGTGTCGCTGCTCGGCCGTTCGCAGACCTGGGTACGCCAGCAATAACGCAGCACGCGCTGAAACGCGCGGCTCGATAAAAAAATCGGCCTACGACAAAATCGTCAGGCCGATTTTCTTTTGGTACGGGCGCAGAAGCAAACGACGGACATCATGCCGCGTGCTTCAACGTGTCCGATGCATAGCCGCCCGGCGCGCGACACGCGGGCGCGATGCTGCTACGCGCCTCCGCTGCTTTCGATTGCGTATGCTTGCGCATCCGTGCGGACAGTTCGTTACACAGACTCACGCCCGAATCGCCATAGAGCTCACGCATCACGCTTAACAACGTGCCCGTCTCGTGCCATACCTTGAAGCGGCGATGGCATGTCTGATACGAAGGGTAACGGCGCGGCATGGCGGACCACGTTGCGCCGCTGTAGATCACCCAGAGCACGCCATTCAGCACGGCACGCGTATTGGCTAACGGTCGGCCGCGCAACTCGGTGCGCGGCTGCATTTCGGGCAGAAGCGGCGCGACGCAGCGCCATTCGTGGTCGGTCAGATCGCGATACGGTGTCATGGACATCTCCAGCCTTGGTAACCATGACACAACGATATCGGCTCACCTCAACAATGAATATAAGACAAATCCGAAAATACCCCGAGATTGAACGGATTTGACCGGAATTGACGTTTGAATCGCGCCAATTACCGAGAATCGCAATCAGGTCAGCGAAGTATCGACGATACGGCGCGGCGTTTCAAGATACTCCTTCGACTGCATCTCGACGATACGCGAGACCGTGCGCGCGAATTCGTTCGCCATCGGGCCTTCGACGTACAACTGCTCCGCCGGCACCGCCGCGGACATCAGCAGCTTGACCTTGTGGTCGTACAGCACGTCGATCAGCCAGGTAAAGCGGCGCGCCTCGGACGCCATCCGCGGCGACATCTGCGGCACCTCGGACAGCACGATCGCGTGGAAGCGGCTCGCGAGTTCGAGATAGTCGTTCTGCGATCGCGGGCCGCCGCACAACGTCGCGAAGTCGAACCATACGACGCCGTCCGCCTTGCGCAGCGCCTTCAGCTCGCGCTTCTCGATATGCAGGATCGGGCTTTCGTCGGGTACCGCGGCGAGCTTCGCGAACGCATGGCGCAGTTCGCGATCGGCGTCGGCGCCAAGCGGCGTGTGATACATCTGCACCTGCGCGAGCGTGCGCTGACGATAGTCGACACCCGCGTCGACGTTGAGCACGTCGAGCTTTTCCTTGATCAGCGCGATCGCCGGCAGCATGCGGTCGCGATGCAGCCCGTCCGGATACAGGTCATCGGGATCGTAGTTGGACGTCATCACGAACTGCACGCCGTTGTTGAACAGGCGATCGAGCAGACGGTACAGGATCATCGCGTCGGCAATGTCCGACACGTGGAACTCGTCGAAACAGATCAGCCGGTAACGCTTCGCAATGCGCCGCGCGAGTTCGTCGAGCGGATCGGCCTGCCCTTTCAGTTCCTCGAGCTCGCGGTGCACTTCGCGCATGAATTCGTGGAAGTGCAGGCGCGTCTTGCGCTGCACGGGTACGACCGCGTAGAAGCTGTCCATCAGGAAGCTCTTGCCGCGACCGACACCGCCCCACATGTAGACGCCGCGCGGCAGGTCCGGATGAATGATGAGCTTCTTGAACGCGTTCGAGCGGCGCGCCTTGTATTCGACCCACTCGTCGAAACAGCGCTGCAGGCGATCGACCGCGGCGCGCTGCGCGGGGTCGGACTGATATCCGCGCGTGGTCAGTTCGCGCGTGTAGTATTCGGTGACGTTCATCGGGCAAACCGGAAAGAACGAAGGCGAGCGGGAAACCCCGCCCGCCTTCGTCATGAGACGGCTGCGCCGGCCGAGGGCCGGCTGGCGCTTACCGCGCTCAGCTATTCAGCGAGCGCTTGTCGACGGCGAGCGCCGCTTCGCGCATCACTTCCGACATCGACGGGTGCGGATGGCAGATGCGGGCGATGTCTTCCGACGCCGCCTTGAACTCCATCGCCACCACGGCTTCCGCGATCAGGTCCGACGCGTTCGCGGCGATCACGTGCACGCCGAGCAGTTCGTCGGTCTTCGCGTCCGCGATCATCTTCACGAAACCGTCTGGCGCGTTCATGCCGAGCGCGCGGCCGTTGATCGAGAACGGGAACTTGCCCGTCTTGATCTCGCGACCTTCCGCCTTCAGTTGCTGCTCCGTCTGGCCGACCCACGCGATTTCCGGGTACGTGTAGATCACCCACGGAATGCAGTTGTAGTCGATGTGCGGCTTCTGGCCGTCGATCACTTCCGCGACCAGCACGCCTTCATCTTCCGCCTTGTGCGCAAGCATCGGGCCGCGCACCACGTCGCCGATCGCGTAGACGTTCGGCACCGCCGTGCGGCAGTGGTCGTCGATGTCGATGAAGCCGCGCTCGTTCGCCTTCAGGCCGATTGCCTCGAGGCCGAGGTTGTCGGTGTTCGGCACGCGGCCGACCGACACGATCAGGCGGTCGGCGTCGAGCGTCTGCGCGTTGCCGTCCTTGTCCGTGTAGGCGATCGACACGCCGTCCGCGGTCGTCTTCACTTCGCCGATCTTCACGCCGAGCTGGATGTCGAGGCCCTGCTTCTTGAACAGCTTGGCCGCTTCCTTCGCGAGCGCTTCGTCGGCTGCGCCGAGGAATGCCGGCAGCGCTTCGAGCACCGTCACTTCGGCACCCAGGCGACGCCACACCGAGCCGAGTTCGAGGCCGATCACGCCTGCGCCGATCACGGCGAGCTTCTTCGGCACCGAGTCGAACGTCAGCGCGCCTTCGTTGTCCGACACGATCTTGTTGTCGACCGGGATGCCCGGCAGGTGACGCGCCTTCGAGCCCGTCGCGATGATCACGTTCTTCGCGGTGACGACTTCGGCTTCACCCTCGCCGCTCACTTCGATCTGCACACCGGCGTCGGTCTTGCCGGCGAACTTGCCATGGCCCTTCAGCCAGGTGATCTTGTTCTTCTTGAACAGGAACTCGATACCGGACGTCATCTTCTCGACGATCGCGTCCTTGCGGCCGAGCATCTTCGCGATGTCGAGCTTCACGCCTTCGACTTCGATGCCGTGATCGGCCAGGTGATGCGACGTGTTCTCGAACTCTTCCGACGACGCGAGCAGCGCCTTCGACGGGATGCAGCCCACGTTCAGGCAGGTGCCGCCGAGCTTCAGCGCGCCGGCCGGGTTCTTCCACTTTTCGATACAGGCAACGGTCTTGCCCAGCTGCGCGGCGCGGATCGCGGCGATGTAGCCGCCGGGGCCGGCGCCGATCACGACGACGTCAAATTCCTTGGACATGGAAATCCTTTCTACTTGTACGTCCGCACGGTCGCGCGTCTGCGCGCCCGTGCGGAGCGGGTCAATGCGGTGAAACTCGGCTTACAGGTCGAGCAGCAGGCGTGCCGGATCCTCGAGCGCATCCTTCATCGCGACGAGCGACAGCACGGCTTCGCGGCCGTCGATGATCCGGTGGTCGTACGACAGCGCGAGATAGTTGATCGGACGGATCACGATCTGGCCGTTTTCGACGACCGGACGCTCCTTCGTCGCGTGCACGCCGAGGATTGCCGATTGCGGCGGGTTGATGATCGGGGTCGACAGCATCGAGCCGAACACGCCGCCGTTCGAGATCGAGAACGTACCGCCCGTCATTTCCTCGATCGACAGCTTGCCGTCCTTCGCCTTCTGGCCGAATTCGGCGATCTTCTTCTCGATGTCGGCGAGGCTCAGTTGATCTGCATTGCGCAGGATCGGCACCACGAGGCCGCGCGGCGAGCCGACGGCGATACCGATGTCGAAGTAGCCGTGGTAGACGATGTCGTTACCGTCGATCGACGCGTTCACGAGCGGGAACTTCTTCAGCGCATGCACGGCCGCCTTCACGAAGAACGACATGAAGCCGAGCTTCACGCCATGTTCCTTCTCGAACTTGTCCTTGTACTTGTTGCGCAGTTCCATGACCGGAGCCATGTTGACTTCGTTGAACGTCGTCAGGATCGCGTTGGTCTGCTGCGATTCGAGCAAACGCTCGGCGATACGCGCACGCAGGCGCGACATCGGCACGCGCTGTTCCGGACGGTCGTTCAGCCAGGTCGTCGCCGACGCCGGCACCTTCACTTCCGGCAGCGACGGCTTCGCAGCGGCCTTGGCCGGTGCGGCGGCCGGAGCGGCCTTCGGTGCGCTGCCTGCTGCCAGCGCGTCGCCCTTCGTGACGCGACCGTCGCGGCCCGAACCTACGACGTCGCCTGCCGACAGGCCCTTCTCGGCCAGCAGCTTCGATGCGGCCGGCGATGCGGTGGCCGACGATGCCGTTGCGGCGACCGGCTGTGCTGCCGGTGCGGCCGCAGCAGGCGCTGCAGCAGGCTTGACTTCGGCGGCGCCCGCCGCTGCTTCGGCTGCACCTGCCTTCGCTTCTGTGTCGATCGTCGCGATCAGCTGATCGGCAACCACCGTGTCACCGTCGTTCTGCAGCACTTGCGCGAGCACGCCCGCGGCCGGCGCCGGCACTTCGAGCACGACCTTGTCGGTCTCGAGTTCGATCAGGATTTCGTCTTGCGCGACTGCTTCGCCCGGCTTCTTCTTCCACTGCAGCATGGTGGCTTCCGAAACCGACTCCGAAAGCTGGGGGACTTTGACTTCTACGATAGCCATGTGATTTTCCTGGATGCTTAATCTGGGTAATGACGAGGTTCGTGCGATTCCTTCGGCCGGTGCGGCGCGCGACGCGCCAGGCAGGCCAAAGGAGACGGGAAAGCGCCGCGCGCCTTCCCGTTTCGCTTCCGTCGGTTATTTCGCGATCGATGCGCTCTTCAGGCGGCCGAAAGCACCTTCGATCAGGGCCTTCTGCTGCTCGTAGTGCTTCGCGTAGTAGCCAACCGCCGGCGAGGCCGAAGCCGGACGGCCGCTGTATGCCAGCTTCTGTCCTTCCTTCATGCCTTCCTTCAGATGGTGCTCGACGTAGAACCAGGGGCCCTGATTCTGCGGCTCGTCCTGCACCCAGACCACTTCAGTCGCGTTCTCGTACTTCTTCATTTCGGCTTCGAACTGCTTGTGCGCGAACGGATACAGTTGCTCGATACGGATGATCGCGACGTCGTTCGCCTTCGCTTCGCGGCGATGTGCGACGAGGTCGTAATACACGCGGCCCGAGCATGCCAGCACGCGCTTGACCTTCTTCGCGTCGATGCCGCCGTCGGTTTCGCCCAGCACCGGCTGGAACGAACCCTTCGCGAGTTCCGACAGGTCCGACACCGCTTCCTTGTGACGCAGCAGCGACTTCGGCGTGGCGACGATCAGCGGCTTGCGGAACAGGCGGATCATCTGGCGACGCAGCAGGTGGAAGATCTGCGCCGGCGTCGTCGGCTGGACGACCTGCATGTTGTGATCCGCGCACAGTTGCAGGAAACGCTCGATACGGGTCGACGAGTGTTCCGGACCCTGGCCTTCGTAGCCGTGCGGCAGCAGCATCGTGAGACCCGACACGCGGCCCCACTTCACTTCGCCCGACGAGATGAACTGGTCGATCACGACCTGCGCGCCGTTGACGAAGTCGCCGAACTGCGCTTCCCACAGCACGAGCGTGTTCGGCTCGGCGGTCGAGTAACCGTATTCGAAGCCCAGCACCGCTTCTTCCGACAGCACCGAGTCGATCACCGTGAACTTCGCCTGGCCTTCGGCGATGTTCTGCAGCGGCACGTACGTGCCGTCGTTCCAGCGCTCGCGGTTCTGGTCGTGCAGCACCGCGTGACGGTGCGTGAACGTGCCGCGGCCCGAGTCCTGGCCCGTCAGGCGCACCGAGTAGCCCGATGCGACGAGCGACGCGAACGCGAGGTGCTCGCCCATGCCCCAGTCGAGCGGCTGGTCGCCGCGCGCCATGTTGCGGCGGTCGTTGATCACGCGCTCGACGAGCGGGTGGACCTTGAAGTTTTCCGGGACCGTCGTGATGCGTTCGCCGAGGCGCTTCAGTTCCGCGAGCGGCACGGCCGTGTCGGCCGCATCCGTCCACTTGCGGTTCAGGAACGGAACCCAGTCGACCGCGTACTTGCTCTTGTAGTTCGACAGGACCGGGTCGACCGTGTGGTGACCGTCGTCCATCGCCTTGCGGTACGCCTTCACGTAGTTGTCGGCGTCTTCCGCGGTGATCACGCCCTGCTGCACGAGCTTCTCGGCGTACAGCGCACGGGTGCCCGGATGCTGCGCGATCTTCTTGTACATCAGCGGCTGCGTGACGGCCGGCGTGTCCTGCTCGTTGTGACCCAGCTTGCGGAAGCAGACGATGTCGATCACGACATCCTTGTGGAACTGCATCCGGTAGTCGATCGCGATCTGCGTCGCGAGGATCACGGCTTCCGGATCGTCGCCGTTCACGTGCAGCACCGGCGCCTCGATCATCTTGACGACGTCGGTACAGTACAGCGTCGAGCGCGCGTCGCGCGGGTCGGACGTCGTGAAGCCGATCTGGTTGTTGATGACGATGTGCAGCGTGCCGTGCGTGCCGTAACCGCGCGTCTGCGCGAGGTTCAGCGTTTCCATCACGACGCCCTGGCCCGCGAAGGCCGCGTCGCCGTGGATCTGCACCGGCAGCACCTGCAGGCCGTCTTCGTCGCCGCGGCGGTCCATCCGCGCCTTCGCGGAACCTTCGACCACCGGGTTCACGATTTCGAGGTGCGACGGGTTGAATGCAAGCGACAGGTGGACCGGGCCGCCTTCCGTCGACACGTCCGACGAGAAGCCCTTGTGGTACTTCACGTCGCCGGCCGGCAGGTCGTCGACGTGCTTGCCTTCGAATTCGGCGAACAGGTCGGCCGGCATCTTGCCGAGCGTGTTGACGAGCACGTTCAGGCGGCCACGGTGGGCCATGCCGATGATGATTTCCTGCACGCCGCGCTTGCCCGCATGCTGGACGACTTCGTCCATCGCCGCGATGAAGCTTTCGCCGCCTTCGAGCGAGAAGCGCTTCTGGCCGACGTACTTGGTGTGCAGGTAGCGCTCGAGGCCTTCAGCAGCCGTCAGGCGATTCAGGATGTGCTTCTTCTCGTCTGCCGAGAAATTCGGCGTCGCGCGGGTCGACTCCAGGCGCTCCTGCCACCAGCGCTTCTGTTCCGGGTCGCTGATGTACATGTACTCGGCGCCGATCGTGCCGCAGTACGTGTCGCGCAGGCCCTTGACGATATCGCGCAGCGAAGCCTGGTCGAAACCGAAATACAGGTTGCTCGCGCTGTAGGTCTGGTCGAGGTCGCCTTCGGAGAAGTCGTAGAACGCGGGTTCGAGTTCGGGAATGGCGGGACGTTCGCGACGCTTCAGGGGATCCAGATTGGCCCATTGCGAGCCAAGGAAGCGATAGGCGCTGATGAGGGACTGGACGTGAACCTGCTTGCGCGCCGCAGCCAGATTGGTGCCGCTTTCGCGCGGGATGAAGGCATTGGCCTTCGCACGCTCGGCAAACGATTCGACGATCGGGAAATGCGCGACGTCATTGGCATTCGATCCGTCCGTTGCAGGCACATTCTGCAGCGCGTCGAAATACTCTCGCCAATTCTCCGGCACCGACGCCGGATTGTTGAGGTATGCATCGTACAGTTCTTCAACGTACGAAGCATTGCCGCCGAACAGATAGGAGTTCAGCTGAAACTGCTTCATTACATCTGACATTTTACGCTCACCTTTCTTCGAGCTTCTCGAGAAATAGCGGGTTACTCAACCTTCCGCGACACGGCCTGACCGTTTAGCGGATTGCGAATCAAGTCTTGCTTGGAAGGACCTAAAACTTGCGTGCGCGCAGCATATCACAGAACCGATACCGGAGTTCACGGCGAAATGTGCCCGAAAGCACCGCGCGACGGGGTTTTGCCGGATTGCCACGACCCGCGGGAACAGTGTTTTGCAGACAATCCGGTTGCGCGCCGCGCAGATGCAGAAAAGGCCGCCCGGAGGCAGCCTTTCTTGTGATGCACGGAAACGGTCGAAACGCTCAGTCGACCGCGCCTTCGCGGCTCGCGCGGCGACGCTCGTGCTCCTTCAGGAAGCGCTTGCGCAGGCGGATCGACTGCGGCGTCACCTCGACGAGTTCGTCGTCATCGATGAACTCGACCGCGTATTCGAGCGACATCTGGACCGGCGGAACGAGACGCACGGCTTCGTCGGTGCCCGACGCGCGCACGTTGGTCAGCTGCTTGCCCTTGATCGGGTTCACGACGAGGTCGTTGTCGCGGCTGTGGATGCCGATGATCATGCCCTCATACAGCGCGTCGCCCGGCTTCACGAACATGCGGCCGCGATCCTGCAGCTTCCACAGTGCGTACGCCACGGCCGCGCCGTCGTCCTGCGAGATCAGCACGCCGTTGCGGCGCTCGCCGACCGAGCCGTCCTTGACCGGTGCGTACGAGTCGAAGATATGGCTCATCAGGCCCGTGCCGCGCGTGAGCGTCAGGAATTCGCTCTGGAAGCCGATCAGGCCGCGCGCCGAGATCTTGTATTCCAGACGCGTGCGGCCACGACCGTCCGACGCCATGTCGAGCATCTCGCCCTTGCGGCGGCCGAGCTCTTCCATCACGCCACCCTGATGCTCGTCCTCGACGTCGACCGTCAGCAGTTCGTACGGCTCGTGCTTCGCGCCGTCGATTTCCTGCATCACGACGCGCGGACGCGACACGGCCAGCTCGTAGCCTTCGCGACGCATGTTCTCGACGAGAATCGTCAGGTGCAGTTCGCCGCGGCCCGACACTTCGAACACCGTTTCGTCGCCGGTGTCCTTCACGCGCAGCGCGACGTTGTGGTTCAGTTCCTTCATCAGGCGGTCGCGGATCTGGCGGCTCGTCACGAACTTGCCTTCGCGGCCCGCGAGCGGCGACGAGTTGACGAGGAAGTTCATCGTCAGCGTCGGCTCGTCGACGGTGATCATCGGCAGCGCTTCCGGCGTATCCACCGCGCAGATCGTCGCGCCGATACCGACATCTTCAATACCGTTGATCAGCACGATGTCGCCGGCTTCGGCCGAGTCGACCTGCACGCGCTCGAGACCCTTGAACGACAGCACCTGGTTGATCTTGCGGCTCAGCACGTCGCCTTCCGGGCCGAAACGCATCACGACCGGCTGGCCCGGCTTGATGCGGCCGCGCGTGATGCGGCCGACGCCGATCCGGCCGACGTACGTCGAATAGTCGAGCGACGTGATCTGAAGCTGCAGCGGCGCTTCCGGGTCGGCCGGGCGGACCGGCACGTGCGCGAGGATCGCCTCGAACAGCGGGCGCATGTCGCCTTCGCGCGTGGCCGGGTCGAGCGACGCATAGCCGTTCAGGCCCGATGCATAGACGATCGGGAAGTCGAGCTGCTCTTCCGTCGCGCCGAGCTTGTCGAACAGGTCGAACGTCTGGTTGATGACCCAATCGATCCGCGCGCCCGGGCGGTCGATCTTGTTGACGACGACGATCGGCTTCAGGCCGAGCGCGAGCGCCTTCTTCGTGACGAAGCGCGTCTGCGGCATCGGGCCCTCGACCGCGTCGACGAGCAGCAGCACCGAGTCGACCATCGACAGCACGCGCTCCACCTCGCCACCGAAGTCCGCGTGCCCCGGCGTGTCGACGATGTTGATGTGCGTGCCTTCGTACTCGACCGCGCAGTTCTTCGCGAGAATCGTGATCCCGCGCTCCTTTTCGATGTCGTTCGAATCCATCACCCGCTCCGCAATCTGCTGGTTCTCGCGGAAGGTGCCGGACTGGCGGAGCAGTTGGTCGACGAGCGTAGTCTTGCCGTGGTCGACGTGGGCGATGATGGCGATATTGCGAAGGGCGCGGGTCATAGAAACCTGGAAATCGTTTGAACGCGCAAACGCGCCCGCTCGTTTTTCACGGGCGCGCGCATTGCAGCTTGGAAAGCCTCAAATTATAGCACGTGCGCGTGTCGAAAGCTGGCTGGCACGTTGCAACGCAGCAAGCCGAGCCGGCCCTACCCCTCTCGAACGCGCAGATCTGCCGAAGGCGCCGCCGCCAGCAGACCGAAAACCCTTGCCGTGATGAGGGATTCTTGCAACGCGGAGCACGCCCGTTGCAGTTCGATTAACATTTGCCGCGGCAAGCAATTGTACCTATAATACTGCCTAGTCAACTATTGCAGTTTCAGGGTTTTATGTCGGATTCTCCTACCCAACCGCCCGTTTCGCCGCTGTCTTCGTATCAGATGAACGACAGCGTCGGTTATCTGATGTCGCGCGTGAAATCGGTGATGACCAACCTCGTCACGCAACGCACGCAGGAAGAGCTCGGCATCACGGGCACGCAGGCGAGCATGCTGTTCATGATCGCGGTCGGCAAGTGCTCGACGGCCGCCGAGCTCGCTCGCGAATACGGGATCGACGCGAGCGCGGTCACGCGCCTGCTCGACCGGGTCGAGAAACGCGGCCTGCTGTCCCGCGTGCGCAGCATCGAGGATCGGCGCGTCGTGCGCCTCGAACTGACCGACGAAGGCCGCGCGCTTGCCGAACGGCTGCCGCCCATTTTCCGCAGCGTGCTCGACCAGGTGCTGGACGGATTTACGCCGGAAGAAGTCGGGTTCCTGAAGAGCATGCTGCGCCGCATTCTCAGCAACTATTGCGAGACGGCCGGCGGCAGCATCACGTAATAGTTGCCATAACAATTACTTTTGACAGATTAATGTAAGGAAATCCTTGCAGTGTCCATCATTCATTCCGAGTCAGGGGTCAGCACGATGAAATCCTCCCCGTTGTCCGTGCGCGCCGGGTCGTGCCGCGCCGCCGTCGCCGCCGCGGTCGCCGCACTGGCGCTGGCGGGCTGCGCGAATTACATCGGCATCAAGAGCGACAAGCAGATCGCCCCCGCGTCGCAATTCGAATCCGCGCAGAGCCTGCCGGCCCAGGGCGGCCAGTGGCCGGCGCTCGACTGGGCCAGCCAGTTCGGCGATCCGCAGTTGCCGAAGCTGATCGACGAGGCCCTTCAGGGCAATCCGTCGATCGCGCAGGCGCAGGCGCGCATCGCGAAGGCATCGTCGTACATCGAATCGTCGCGCTCGAACCTGCTGCCGAAAGCCGAAGCCAGCTACTCGTGGACGCGCGAGCTGTATTCGTCGAACGCACTGTTCCCGCCCCCGTACGGCGGCCAGTGGTACAGCGAGAACAACGCGCTCGCGAGCGCATCGTGGGAACTCGACCTGTGGGGCAAGAACCGCGAACGCCTGCACACCGCTGTGTCGCAGGAAAAAGCGGCCGAAGCCGACATGCAGCAGGCACGCATCACGCTCGCGTCATCGGTCGCGCGCACCTATAACTCGCTCGCACAGCTCTACGCGCTGCGCGACATCGCGCAACGCGAGATCACCAACCGCGAGACGGTCGGCAAGATCACCGACGGCCGCGTATCGGCAGGCCTCGACACCAACGTCGAACGCCAGACGGCCCGCGGCAATATCGCGACGACCCAGGCTTCGCTGTCGGATCTCGACGGCCAGATCACGACGGTGCGCTACCAGCTCGCCGCGCTGCTCGGCAAGGGGCCTGATCGCGGGCTGCAGATCGCGGCACCCGTGATGAACCCGAGCGGCGAAGTCGCACTGCCCGGCAACCTGCCGGCCGATCTCGTCTCGCGCCGCCCCGACATCGTCGCCGCACGCTGGCAGGTCGAGGCTGCGATGCACGACGTGAAGGAAGCGAAGGCCGAGTTCTATCCCGACGTGAACCTCGCGGCCGGCTTCGGTTTCGATGCGTTCGGCTGGGGCAAATTCCTGAACTTCGCGAGCCGCCAGGCGCAGTTCGGCCCGGCGATCCACCTGCCGATCTTCGACGCCGGCGCGCTGCGCGCACAGCTCAAGGGTCGCTATGCGGATTTCGACCTGTCAGTGGCGAATTACAACCAGACGCTGATCAGCGCGCTGAACGACGTCGCGACGCAAGTCTCGTCGATCCGCGCGATCGATCGCCAGATGGGCGACGCGCAACGCGCGCTCGACGCGTCGACGCGCGCCTACGATCTCGCCGTGATTCGCTACAAGGCCGGCCTGTCGCCGCAACTGCAGGTGCTGACCGCGGACAGCAACCGCCTCGCATCGGAGCAGACGGTGACCAACCTGAAGATGCGCCGGCGCGACATGCAGCTCGCGCTGATCAAGGCACTGGGCGGCGGGTTCGATGCGACCGGCACGCCGCTCGCCGCGCCCGACGCCGACAAGCCGACCAAACAGGCCGCCAACTGATCCGGCGCCACCACTACGCAGACACTCGAAATAACGGACGGAGAAAATCGCCATGAGCGACCCTCAACAAAACGCCGCCAGCGCACAGTCGCAAAACAACGGGAAGCGCAAGCGGATGATGACGCTGCTCGTCGCGGTCATCGTAATCGCGGCCATCGCGTACGGCCTGTACTACTTCCTCGTCGCCCGCTTCCATGAAGGGACCGACGATGCGTACGTGAACGGCAACGTCGTGCAGATCACGCCGCAGGTCACCGGCACCGTGATCGCCGTGAAGGCCGACGATACGCAGACGGTCAAGGCCGGCGATCCGCTGGTCGTGCTCGACCCGGCCGATTCGCAGGTCGCGCTGCAGCAGGCGGAAGCCAACCTCGCGCAGACGGTGCGCCAGGTGCGCGGCTTGTTCGTCAACGACGACCAGTACCGCGCGCAGGTCGCGCTGCGCCAGTCCGACCTGTCGAAGGCCGAGGACGATCTGCGCCGCCGTGTGGCCGTCGCGCAGACGGGCGCCGTGTCGCAGGAAGAGATCTCGCACGCACGTGACGCCGTGAAAGCCGCGCAAGCGTCGCTCGATAGCGCGCAGCAGCAGCTCGCATCGAACCGCGCGCTGACAGCTAACACCACGATCGCGTCGCACCCGAACGTGATGGCCGCCGCAGCGAAGGTTCGCGACGCGTATCTCGCGAACGCGCGCAACGTGCTGCCGGCCCCTGTGACGGGCTACGTCGCGAAGCGCTCGGTGCAGGTCGGTCAGCGCGTGTCGCCCGGCACGCCGCTGATGTCGGTGGTGCCGTTGAATGCGGTGTGGGTCGACGCGAACTTCAAGGAAGTCCAGCTCAAGCACATGCGCATCGGCCAGCCGGTCGAGCTGACGGCCGACATCTACGGCTCGTCGGCCGTCTACCACGGCAAGGTCGTCGGCTTCTCGGCCGGCACGGGCTCGGCGTTCTCGCTGCTGCCGGCGCAGAACGCGACCGGCAACTGGATCAAGGTCGTGCAGCGCCTGCCGGTGCGTATCGAGCTCGATCCGAAGGATCTCGACAAGCATCCGCTGCGCATCGGCCTGTCGATGCAGGTCGACGTGGACATCAAGGACGAACGCGGCAACCAGCTCGTCAACGCGCCGAACACCGTCTACGAGACCAACGTGTTCGCGAAGTACGGCGACGAAGCCGATGCCGAAATCGCGCGCGTCATCGCCGAGAACGCGGGCAGCAACGCGTCGGCGGTGCCGGCCGCGGCGAAGCAAGGCAGCGCCGCGAAGATGATGTAACCGTTCCGACTCCGGAAAAACAACCGAAATGGCACAGGCTCCTGTCTCCTACCCGCCCTTGCAGGGCGGGCAACTCGTACTCGGGACGATCGCGGTGTCGCTCGCGGTGTTCATGAACGTGCTCGACACGTCCATCGCGAACGTCGCGATCCCGACCATCTCGGGCGACCTTGGCGTGTCATCCGACCAGGGCACGTGGGTCATCACGTCGTTCGCGGTCGCGAACGCGATCTCGGTGCCGCTGACGGGCTGGCTGACCGACCGTTTCGGGCAGGTCCGCCTGTTCCTCGCGTCGATCATCCTGTTCGTCATCTCGTCTTGGATGTGCGGCCTCGCGCCGACGCTGCCGTTCCTGCTCGCGTCGCGCGTGCTGCAGGGTGCGGTCGCGGGCCCGATGATTCCGCTGTCGCAATCGCTGCTGCTGTCGAGCTATCCGCGCGCGAAGGCGCCGATGGCGCTCGCGTTGTGGTCGATGACGACGCTGATTGCACCGGTCGCGGGCCCGATCCTCGGCGGCTGGATCTCGGACAACTACTCGTGGCCGTGGATCTTCTACGTGAATATCCCGGTCGGCATCGCCGCGGCGCTCGCCACGTGGTCGATCTACCGCTCGCGCGAATCGACGGTGCGCCGCGCCCCGATCGACGGCGTCGGTCTCGCGCTGCTGGTGCTGTGGGTCGGCTCGCTGCAGATCATGCTCGACAAGGGCAAGGATCTCGACTGGTTCGCATCGACGACGATCGTCGCGCTCGCGCTGATCGCGATCATCTCGTTCGCGTTCTTCGTGATCTGGGAACTGACCGCCGAGCACCCCGTCGTCGACCTGTCGCTGTTCCGGATTCGCAACTTCACGGGCGGCACGATCGCGCTTGCGGTCGGTTACGGGCTCTACTTCGGCAACCTCGTGCTGCTGCCGCTGTGGCTGCAGACCCAGATCGGCTACACGGCGACCGACGCCGGCCTCGTGATGGCGCCGGTCGGGCTGTTCGCGATCCTGCTGTCGCCGCTGACCGGCAAGTTCCTGCCGCGCACCGATCCTCGCTACATCGCGACTGCCGCGTTCCTCACGTTCGCACTGTGCTTCTGGATGCGCTCGCGCTACACGACGGGCGTCGACGAATGGTCGCTGACGCTGCCGACGCTCGTGCAGGGCATCGCGATGGCCGGCTTCTTCATTCCGCTCGTGTCGATCACGTTGTCCGGCCTGCCCGGCCACCGCATTCCCGCGGCTTCCGGCCTGTCGAACTTCGTGCGGATCATGTGCGGCGGCATCGGCACGTCGATCTTCCAGACCGCGTGGGATCACCGCAACAACTTCCATCATGCGCAACTGGTCGAGCAGGCGAACGTGTACAACCCGACGTTCAACCAGGCCGTCACGCAGATGGGCAATCTCGGGCTGACGCAGAACCAGGCGCATGGCCTCATCAACAACCAGGCCACGCAACAGGCCGCGCAGCTCGGCGTGAACGACCTGTTCTACATTTCGGCCGTGATCTTCGTGCTGCTGATTGCGCTGATCTGGATCACGAAGCCCGAACGCGCGGGCGGCGGCGATGCCGGTGCGGCAGCGTCGGCGGCACACTGAGCGCCGCCCGACACCGCGCCACCGCGCGCCAAACAAAAAGCCCGGTCGAAATCGACCGGGCTTTTTGTTGCTCCGACGGCGCGCTCGCGCCGCTGCGTCAGGCTGCCGTCACGACGAGCCGTTCCGGTGCGAGCACGCCATTCGCCTTGCGCGCCACGCCGAGCAGCCGCGTTGCGTCATAGACGCGCATGCGCTCGCCGTCGGCCGCATCGATCGGCCCGAGCTCCGACAGCGGCAGGCGCTGACCATGCAGGAACCGCTTCGCGCACGCGTCGTCGAGACGAACGGACGGAAACGTCGACAACAATGCATCGACCGGCTGGAGCCACGCATCGCGCGCCGATTCATCCGCGTCCGACAGCGCATCGAGCGTCACCGCATGCTCGAGCGTCAGCGCGCCGACGCCCGTACGACGCAGCATCGTCAGATGCGCACCGCAACCGAGCGCCTCGCCGATATCCTCCGCCAGCGTGCGCACATAAGTGCCCTTGCTGCAGGTCACGCGGAACGTTACGTCGGGCATCTCGCAGGCAAGCAGGTCGAGCGCATGGATCGTCACGTTGCGGCCTTCACGCTCGACGGTCTGACCCGCGCGCGCATATTCGTACAGCGGCTTGCCATCACGCTTGAGTGCCGAATACATTGGTGGCACCTGCACGATCTCGCCGGTGAAGCGCGCGAGCGCGGCCTCCACCGCTGCGCGGTCGCATTCGACCGGCCGCGTGTCGATCACTTCGCCTTCCGCATCGCCGGTGGCCGTGCGCAGGCCGAGGCGCATCGTCGCTTCGTAGGTCTTGTCGGCCTCGAGCAGATCCTGCGAGAACTTCGTCGCCTCGCCGAAACACAGCGGCAGCAGGCCCGAAGCCAGCGGATCGAGCGTGCCGGTGTGGCCGGCTTTCTTCGCGAGAAGCAGCCGCTTCGCGCGAATCAGCGCATCGTTGCTCGACAGGCCGACCGGCTTGTCGAGCAGGAGGACACCGTCCAGCGCGCGCCGGGGCACGCGCGGGCGTTGGGATGCTGCATTCGTCATAGGCCGGTCGAGTTCAGTCGTCCTTGGTCGGCGCGTCGGCTTCGTCGTCGTCCTTCGCACGCGTCGAATTCGCTTCCTTGATCAGGCGCGACATTTCCACGGCCTTCTCGATCGTCTGGTCGTAATGGAAGTGCAGCGTCGGCACGGTATGAATGTGCAGACGCTTGAACAGCAGGTTGTGCAGGTGCCCCGATGCATGGTTCAGCGCCTCCTGCGTCTTTTCCGGATCGCCGGTGAGCGCCGTGAAGTAGACCTTCGCGTGCGCGTAGTCCGGCGTGAGCTCCACGCTCTGGATGGTCACGATGCCGATGCGCGGGTCTTTGACCTCGCGCATGATGAGTTCGGACAGATCGCGCTGAATCTGGTCGGCGATCTGAACGTTGCGATTGGGAGAAGTCCGTTTCCTGGACATGATCGATCCGTGATCCGTTTATCAGGATGAAGCGGCGGGCCATTGTTGGCGCGCCACTATGAAAATGGGCGGGACAGGCCCAAGCCTGCCCCGCCCATGAGCCGATGCGCGACGGTTACAGCGTACGCGCGACTTCGGTCACTTCGAAGACTTCGAACTGGTCGCCTTCGATGACGTCGTTGAAGTTCTTCACCGACATACCGCACTCGAAGCCTTGCTTCACTTCCTTCACGTCGTCCTTGAAGCGCTTCAGCGATTCGAGTTCGCCCGTGAAGATCACGACGTTGTTGCGCAGCACGCGAACCGACGACGAACGCTTGACGATACCGTCCGTCACCATACAGCCGGCGACCGTGCCGACCTTCGGTACCTTGAAGACCTGACGCACCTCGACCATGCCGGTGATGACTTCGCGCTTCTCCGGCGCCAGCATGCCCGACATTGCCGCCTTCACCTCATCCACTGCGTCGTAGATGATGTTGTAGTAGCGGATGTCGATGCCGTTCGACTCGGCCAGCTTGCGCGCCTGTGCATCCGCACGCGTGTTGAAGCCGATGATGACCGCCTTCGATGCCGTCGCGAGGTTGACGTCGTTTTCGCTGATGCCGCCCACCGCGCTGTGCACGATCTGCACGCGCACTTCGTCGGTCGACAGCTTGAGCAGCGACTGCACGAGCGCTTCCTGCGAACCCTGCACGTCTGCCTTGATGATGAGCGGCAGGTTCTGTACTTCGCCTTCGCCCATCTGCTCGAGCATGCTTTCCAGCTTCGCGGCCTGCTGCTTCGCGAGCTTCACGTCACGGAACTTGCCCTGACGGAACAGCGCGATTTCACGTGCCTTGCGTTCGTCCGGCAGCACGATCACTTCCTCGCCCGCACCCGGCACTTCCGACAGACCCTGGATTTCGACCGGGATCGACGGGCCGGCTTCCTTCGTCGGCTTGCCGTTCTCGTCGAGCATCGCGCGCACGCGGCCATAGGCCGTACCCGCCAGCACGATGTCGCCACGGTTCAGCGTACCGGACTGCACGAGGATCGTCGCGACCGGGCCCTTGCCCTTGTCGAGCTTCGCTTCGATCACGATGCCCTTGGCCGGCGCTTCGATCGGTGCCTTCAGTTCCAGCACTTCGGCCTGAAGCAGCACGTTCTCGAGCAGATCGTCGATGCCGGCACCCGTCTTCGCCGACACCGGCACGAACGGCGAATCGCCACCGTACTCTTCCGGCACGACACCTTCCGCGACCAGCTCCTGCTTGACGCGCTCGGGGTTCGCATCCGGCTTGTCGATCTTGTTGATCGCGACGACGATCGGCACGCCACCCGCCTTCGCGTGGGCGATTGCTTCCTTCGTCTGCGGCATCACGCCGTCGTCGGCCGCCACCACCAGCACCACGATGTCGGTCGCCTTCGCGCCGCGTGCACGCATTGCCGTGAACGCCTCGTGACCCGGCGTGTCGAGGAACGTGATGACGCCGCGCGGCGTATCGACGTGATATGCGCCGATGTGCTGCGTAATGCCGCCCGCTTCGCCCGCGGCAACCTTCGCGCGGCGGATGTGGTCGAGCAGCGAGGTCTTGCCGTGGTCGACGTGACCCATCACCGTAACGACCGGCGGACGCGGCAGTTGCTCCGCATCGGTGGTCGTTTCGCCTTCGACGAGCAGCGCTTCCGGATCGTCCAGCTTCGCGGCAACCGCGCGGTGACCCAGTTCCTCGACGACGATCATCGCCGTTTCCTGGTCCAGCACCTGGTTGATCGTGACCATCTGGCCCATCTTCATCATCACCTTGATGACTTCCGAGGCCTTGATCGACATCTTGTGCGCGAGATCGGCAACCGACACGGTTTCCGGCACGTGCACTTCACGCACGATCGGCTCGGTCGGCGCCTGGAACGACGATGCGCTGTCCTGGTGACGGCCACGGCCCTTCGGGCCGCCGCGCCAGCCGCGGTCGACGCCGCCGCTCGAATCGCCGCGCGTCTTGATGCCGCGGCGCTTCGCCGCGTCGTCCTGCCAGCCGCCCTTGCCTGCGCCCGGCTTCTTGTTGCGGTCGCCCGCGCCTGCCGGTGCCTGCGTCGTGGCCGGTGCTGCGCCGGCCGGCTTCTTCACTGCCGGACGCGCCTGCGCGCCTTCAGGCTTCGCCGGCTTGTGCAGCGTGCCCTTCGCTTCGGCCGGCTTCGGCGGCTCGACCGGCTTCGGCGGCTCGACTGCCTTGACCACGGCCTTGCGCGGCGTGTTCATCATTTCGCGGATCGCGCGCGCTTCGGCCTCGGCGGCCGCACGGCGCTTGCTGATCTCTTCCTGCTCGGCGCGCGCCTTGTCCGCCGCCTCGCGGGCAGCATCCTCGGCCTTCTTCGCCGCTTCGCGCTGCGCCGCACGTTCGGCAGCCGCACGGGCTTCGGCGGCCGCGCGCGCTTCGTCCTGCGCGGACTGCGCACTCGGTGCTTCCGGCTCGGCCGCGGCGGCCTGCTGCGCTGCCGCCTGCTGCTGTGCCGCAGCGGCTTCGGCCGCGGCACGCTTCGCCGCAGCTTCTTCCTCGGCGCGACGGCGCTCGGCTTCAGCCGCTTCCTCGCGAGCGCGGCGCTCGGCTTCCTCGCGCTCGAGGCGCTCCTGGCGCTCGCGCAGTTCCTGAGCCTGCTTCTCGAGCAGCTCGGCCTCGCGGCGCGCTTCTTCCTCGCGACGCTTCAGTTCTGCATCGTCGTCCGCTTCGGCGGCCTGCGCCTGACCCTGTTCCGCGCCATCGCTCACGTCGTCGCGCTTGACGAACGTGCGCTTCTTGCGGACCTCGACCTGAATGGTGCGAGCCTTGCCCGTCGCGTCAGATTGCTTGATCTCCGACGTATGCTTGCGGGTCAGCGTGATCTTGCGCTTGTCGCCGTCGGTTGCGCCGTGCGACTTGCGCAAATGATCGAGCAGACGCGCCTTGTCCGCTTCGGACAGCGCATCGTCTTCACTCGCTTTCTGGACGCCCGCTGCCTGCAGCTGTTCGAGCAGCACACCAGCAGGCATTTTCAGTTCCGCGGCAAATTGGGCTACGTTGTTACTCGCCATTCATTCCTCTTAGTGCAAGGACCGATTCCTTGCTGTTAGCATCGGGTCAGGCCATACGGCCGCCATCAAATCAGTGCGCCATGGTCATTTCTCACTGGAACCAGTGTTCACGTGCTTTCATGATCAACGCCTTAGCGGCATCCTCTTCCATCCCGGTCAGGTCGACCAGTTCATCCACTGCAAGCTCGGCGAGATCGTCTCGCGTCTGCACACCATGTTCGGCCAGCTTCGCGAGCAGCTCCGGCGTGACGCCGTCGAGGCTCTTCAGATCCAGCGCTGCGTTCTCGACCTTTTCTTCGTTCGCGATGGCCATCGTCAACAGCGCGTCGCGTGCGCGGTTGCGCAGTTCGTGCACGGTGTCCTCGTCGAACGCCTCGATTTCGAGCATTTCGTTGAGCGGCACGTACGCGATCTCTTCGAGGCTCGTGAAGCCTTCGTCGATCAGGATGTCGGCAACTTCTTCGTCGACGTCGAGACGCGCCATGAACAGCGCACGCAGCCGGTCGCGCTCTTCACCCTGCTTCAGGGCGGATTCGTCCGGCGTCATGATGTTGATCTGCCAGCCGGTCAACTCGCCGGCAAGGCGAACGTTCTGACCGCTGCGGCCGATCGCGACAGCCAGTTCGTTCTCGTCGACGACGACGTCCATCGAGTGCTTTTCTTCATCGACGACGATCGACTGGACAGCTGCCGGCGCGAGCGCGCCGATCACGAACTGGGCGGGATCCTCCGACCATAGCACGATGTCGATGTTTTCGCCACCGAGCTCGTTGCGCACGGCCTGCACGCGCGAGCCGCGAATGCCGACGCAGGTGCCGATCGGATCGATCCGCTTGTCGTACGCGATGACGCCGATCTTTGCGCGCACGCCCGGGTCGCGGGCCGCTGCCTTGATCTCGAGCAGGCCCTGCTCGATTTCCGGCACTTCCATCTCGAACAGCTTCATCAGGAACTCGGGCGCCGTGCGCGACAGCTCGATCTGCGGGCCGCGCGCGGTGCGGTCGACCTTCGCGATGTACGCGCGCACGCGGTCGCCCACGCGCAGGTTTTCCTTCGGGATCAGCTGGTCGCGGCGCAGCAGCGCTTCGACACGGCCCGATTCGACGATGAAGTTGCCCTTGTCGAGGCGCTTCACCGTGCCCGTCATGATCTTTTCGCCGCGCTCGAGGTAATCGTTCAGGATCTGCTCGCGCTCCGCGTCGCGCACCTTCTGCAGGATCACCTGCTTCGCGGCCTGCGCGCCGATGCGACCGAACTCGATCGACGGTACGGGTTCCTCGACATATTCGCCGACTTCGACGTCGGGCTTCTGCTCACGTGCCTCGAACAGCAGGATCTCGCGATCCGGCTCCTGCAAGCCTGCCTCGTCGGGCACGACGAGCCAGCGACGGAAGGTTTCGTGCTCGCCGCTTTCGCGATCGATATGGACGCGGATTTCGGCGCCTTCGTCGAACAGCTTCTTGGAAGCGGACGCGAGCGCAGCCTCGAGGGCGCCCAGCACCACATCCTTGTCGACGTTTTTCTCGCGCGCCAGCGCATCCACCAGCATCAACACTTCGCGACTCATTATTTGCGGCTCCTAAAGTCAACTTGCGGAATCAGGCGGGCTTTGTCGATATCGGCCAGCGTGAAATCCAGCATGGCCGCCTCGCCCTTCTTCCCTTCAAATTCCAAACCGATCGTTTCGCCATTCGGCGCGTGCAGAATGCCCCGGTACGTCTTGCGCCCGTCCAGCGGCTTTTTCAAGGTCACGGAAACTTCGCTGCCGGCGAAGCGCTCGAAGTCGGCCAGCTTCTTCAACGGGCGGTCGAGCCCCGGGGACGAGACTTCGAGCCGTTCGTAATCGATGTTTTCGACCGTCAAGACGTGCTGGAGCTGACGCGTGACCTTTTCGCAATCTTCGAGCGAGATGCCGGCAGGCTGATCGATGTAGATGCAAAGCATGCCGCGCCCGGTGCGCTCGAGATCCACCAGCTCGTAGCCGAGCCCGGTGACCGTGGTTTCTATCAGTTCCGTCAGTTGCACAGTGTCCTCTCAGGTGTTCGCGCCCGCCGCTCGCGATTCACCCGCGGGCGCGCGCCTTAGCCGGCGCAGGAAGCGCTACCCGAGATGCCTAACCGTTTCAGCAAAAAAAAATGGGCGGAACGCCCATCTTTCTTACTGGTGGTCGCACCTGAGCCGCACATTGAATCCGTACGCCCAGCGACTCCGCGATTATAGCGATTTTTGGCGCAAACGCCAAGCCAGCCGGTGAATGCAGCGTTTCGGCTGCCTTTACGGGCCGAAAATGCGAAATCTGGCTACCCGATCAACCGGCGCAATCCGGCCGCACCGGAGATCGGGCATGCCGGCTGCCATCCAGCGGCACGCGGCATATATATACAGTCGCAATCAAAAAACGCAACGCGTCGCGCCGACAAAACCGGACGGATGCCGATCCTGCCGCACGCCGCGACACGCTTAGCGGCTGCGCGTGCGGCTGCGCTGCGGACGCGGGCCGCCGCTGTTGCCGGCGCCTTCGGCACGATTGCCGTTCGGATTGCGATTGCCGCCCTTGCTGCCGCCTCGCTTGCCGCCCGCCGGGCCCTCACGCTTGGGGCCCGCGCCGTACGACGCTCGATTGCCGTCGACATCACGGCCGCCGCCAGAGCGGTTGCCATCTCGGCCGCCGCCGCCCGAGCGGTTGCCGTCGCGGCCGCCGCCAGCACGATTGCCGTAGCCTGACGGCGCAACCGGCAGGCTGCCGTAGCCGCTCAGGCCGGGCAGACCCGGCCCGCCGCGACGGCCACCGCCACGGCGCGGCTGGTCGAGCTGCCCGTGCGTCGTCAGCACCGGCTCGCGACTGATGAAGCCCATCGACGTCAGCATCGGATCGGGCTGGCGGCGCTCTGCCTGGCCGGCACCGCCGCGCTTGCCCTTCTCCTCGGACGGCGCCTTCAGGCCGACGGTCGCCATCAGCTTGCGCACCTGCGCGTCGTCGAGCTCCTCCCAGCGGCCGCGCTTCAGACCGCGCGGCAGCGGGATCGGGCCGTGACGCGTACGGATCAGGCGGCTCACCATCAGGCCGGCCGCCTCGAACATCCGGCGCACTTCGCGGTTGCGGCCTTCGGCCAGCGCGACGTGATACCAGTGGTTCGTGCCTTCGCCGCCGCCATCGCGGATGCGCAGGAAATTGGCGGGGCCGTCGTCCAGCTCGACGCCGTGCAGCAGCTTCTGCCGGTTGCCTTCGGTGAGCTCGCCGACCACCCGCACCGCGTACTCGCGCTCGACGCTGTAGCGCGGATGCATGAAGCGGTTCGCGAGGTCGCCCGACGTCGTCAGCATCAGCAGACCTTCGGTATTGAAGTCGAGGCGGCCCACCGCAAGCCATTTCGCCGTCTTCATCGGCGGCAGGCGGTCGAACACCGACGGACGGCCTTCCGGATCCGCATGGCTGACGATTTCGCCCGTCGGCTTGTGGTACAGCAGCACGCGCGGCGGCTTGTTCGGCAGCTTGCGCTTGACCGGCTTGCCGTTGATCCGCACCTGGTCGGTCGGCATGATGCGCTGACCGATGTGCGCGGGCTCGCCGTTCACCGACACGCGGCCGGCGACGATCAGCTCTTCCATTTCGCGACGCGAGCCCATGCCCGCTTCCGCCAGCACCTTGTGCAGCTTCGGCGCGTCGTCGTCCGGCGACAGCACGCGCTTGTTCGCCGGCTGGCTGCGGCCGCGACGCAGCATCGGCGCACGCACGCCGCTGCCGCCCGCGGAGTTGTCCGCGTCGAATGCGGGCGACGTCACGTATGCGAACAGTTCGTCCTGGGACGCATCACCCTCCGCCTTGGCCGAGCCGCCTTCAGCCTTCGGCGCGCCGCCACGGCCGCCCTTGGCAGCACCTTCGCGCTTGCCGGCCGGCTTGCGGCCGCCCTTGGCCGCGCCTTCCTTGCGCGGCGCGCGCGCGGGCTGCGCTTCGACGGCCTCGGCC